>DAIOWL010001350.1:0-1878 GCA_036758545.1 Streptosporangiaceae bacterium
GCTTCGGCGACGGCGAGGTCGTGCGGGTAGGTGATCTTGATGTTGCGCTCGCTGCCCGGCACGATCTGCACCGGTACGTCGGGCAGGTAGCGCATCACCACCCCGCAGTCGTCGGTGGGGGAGTACCCGGGGTCGGCCGCGGCCAGCTCGTGCGCGCGGGTGATCACCGGCAGCCGGAAGCACTGCGGGGTCTGGCAGCGGTGCAGCGTCTCCCGCCGCGGCATCGACCGCATCACGCCGTCGGCGGTGACCACCATGGTGTCGGACGCGGGCACCGCGACCCCGGCCGCGTCGTGCTCGGCCAGCGCGGCCACGCAGTCCGCGATGATCCGCTGGTCCACCAGCGGCCGGGCCGCGTCGTGCAACAGCACCCCGGCGTCCCCAGGCCGGCCCGCGGCGATGGCGGCCAGCGCCACCCGGGTCGAGTCCGGCCGCGTCTGGCCGCCCTCGATGACCCCCGTCACCTTCCGGTACCCGCCCTCGGCCAGCAGCGCCTCCACTTTCCCGGTGTAGCCGCGGGCCATCACGACCAGGATCTCGTCCACCCCCGGCGCCGCCTCGAAGGCCGCCACGCACCGCTCGATCAGCGTCATCCCGCCCAGGGTGAGCAGTTGCTTCGGCATGCCCGCGCCCAGCCGCTGGCCCACGCCGCCGCCCAGCACCACCGCCACCATCCGCATGAGCCGGACTCTACCTGCCGCCGGCCCGGCGGCCATTGCCGCGGGACCGTAGCGGTCGTTAGGCTGGCTACCCCACGTACCAGCCGCTCCAGACCCCGGTGGCAGGACCTGATGCGACCGGAGGCGGCCGTTGGCGGCCATAAATCCCGACCCAGCGACGTCGCCGCCGGGTGCACTCTACGACGCACGCCGCCGGGTCTACTACGCCAAGCCGGTCCTGCGCGGCTGGCTGCACGCGGTCTGGTTCGCCACGTCACTGGCGGCCGGACCGCTCCTGGTGTTCCGCGGGCACGAAGCCGGGACGGTGGCGGCGCTCGCCGTCTACGCCGTCAGCGTGAGCGGGCTGTTCGGGATCAGCGCGCTCTATCACCGCGGCACATGGAGCCCGCCGTGGTCGGTCCGCCTGCAGCGGATGGACCACCTGATGATCTTCTTCCTCATCGCGGGCACGGCCACCCCGGCTTTCCTCCTCGCCATGCCCGGCCCGTTGGGCCTGACCTGCCTGATCGTGATGTGGACGCTGATCGGCGCCGCGGCCGTCATCCACCTGTGCTGGATGAGCGCGCCCGAGGCCCTCGTCGGCGCGACGTTCATCGGGCTGGGCTCGCTGGCCGGGCTGGCGCTGCCGGAGGTATGGATCAAGGCCGGCGTGGTGCCGGGAACGCTGATGCTCGCGGGCGGCCTGATCTACATCGCCGGAGCCCTGTCCTACCATCGGCGCCGGCCGGACCCGTCCCCCGCGGTGTTCGGCTTCCACGAGGTCTTCCACGCCTGTGTCTGCGCCGCGGCCGCCTGTCAGTACGCCGCGATCACGCTCGTCACGGCCCGGACCGGCGGCTAACGTGATCCACCTGGACAGACGCCGTGCCGCTTGGCGGGTGCTGTTTTCGCCGGGGTCCCGGCGGGTATTGCGCTGACACAGCGTGCCCGGCAACGGCGTGCGATTGCTGCGCCCACGCCGGCCGGCTCACCGGCGTGTTCCTCCCGGCCGCGGGCGTTACTGCCGGCTACAGTTCGTAACGCTAGGCGCTAGTCACGGCGGCCTGTGCCGCTGGGAGGACAGCATGACGGTAGCGCTGGTCCTGGCCGGGAACCTGGGCGAGGACGACGCCGGCCAACAGCAGCAGACGCTGTGCGGCCAGCTGGCCGCCCTCGGCGTACGGAGGGTCGACGCAGCCGAGCAGACCGGTCCCGGCCT
>DAIOWL010001351.1:0-1878 GCA_036758545.1 Streptosporangiaceae bacterium
AGTGCGGCGACGTGCTCGCCGACGCCGACTACCGGCCGGTGGCCGGCAGCCTGGCACTCTGTGGACCCGAGGGGTACCAGCTCACCCCGCAGATGGGCGCGGTCCACCTCCGGCGCGCCGAGCAGGAGCTGGCCACCGCCGACTCCACCGCCGGAGCCGACGAGGCCCGGACGAGGCTGGAGTTCATCCGGCACCATACCGGCGAGGTGATGTACGACCTGCCGTGCCATCAGGGGCACTACACGCTGGCGACCGCGCCGCAGATCACCCGGGCTCTGCGCCGGGCCAAGGGAGACTGGGTGAGCCTGAACGATGCCTGACACGCGGATACTTGACGCGCCGGTCACGGCGGTGACCGTCTTCAGGGACGGCGCCCGCGTGCAGCGCGGCGGCACGGTGAGCATGACGCAGGGAACGCAGGCGGTGGTGATCGGCGGCCTGCCGGCCAGCGTGGATCCGGCGTCGGTCCGGGTGGCGGCCCGCGGGCCCGGCCTGACCCTGCTGACCGTCGAGGTTCACCACGGCTACCGCACCGACCCGCTCCGGGACGAGACCGCGCGGCTGCGCGCCGAAGCCGAACGGTGCCGCGACGCCGTCCGCGCCCTCGACGACGAGGACGCCGCCGTGCAGGCGCGGCTCGACTTCCTGGGCCACCTGTCCGGGGCGGCCGCCACGGCGCTGGCCCGGGCGGTGGGCTTCGGCCGGGCCAGCCACGACGACCTGGCCCAGATGGCCGGTCACCTGTCCGCCGACACGGGCGACGCCCTCGGCCGGCGCCGCGACATCGCGGCGCGGAGCCGCGCCGCGCGCCGGGAGCTCGAGGCCGCCGGGCGGCGGCTTGAGGAGGCGGAGCAACGGGCCGGCCAGCCCGCGGCCTACACCGACGTGTCCGCGATCCTCGAGGCCGAAGCCGCGGCCCAGGCTGAGGTGGAGCTCTCCTACCACGTGCCCGGCGCTTCCTGGCGGCCGCTCTACGACCTGACGCTGGACGGCGAGCAGCTGGCGGTCAGCTACCTGGCCGAGGTGACCCAGCAGACCGGGGAGGACTGGCCCGCGGTCGAGCTGGTCCTGGCCACTACGCGGCGGGGCCAGTACCAGGGCCTGCCCGAGCTGGATCCCTGGTACATCGGGAAGGCCTCCGCTCGCCCGCCCTCGATGCCGCGGATGACCCACCGGGCCATGGCTGTCACGGCCGGTGGCCCGCAGCCCGTCGCCGCCCCGGCCAGCCAGCCGGAAGCCGCGGTGCTCATGGCCGAACCCAGCGACGCGGTGGGCGCCGGCCTGGTCTACCGGGTGCAGCGTCCGCTGGCCGTGCCGGCCGACGGCGGACCGCACAAGACCAGCATCGGGAGGTTCGGCCTCGACGCAATGCTCGACCATCTCGCGGTGCCGGCCCTCGCCGCCGAGGCGTACCTGCGGGCGACCGTCACGAACACCTCGCCGCTGCTGCTCCTGCCCGGCCCGGCCCGGGTCTTCCACGGGCCCCAGTTCGTCGGGGAGACATCCCTGCCGACGGTGGCCGGGGGCGAGGAGTTCGAGCTGCAGCTCGGCGTGGACGACCAGATCAGGGTGGAGCGCAAGCTACGCCGCCGGAGCACCGGCAAGGCCGTCATCGGCGGCACCCGCACGATCGACGTCGGCTACGAGATCACCGTGGAGAACCACCGCCCCGGCAAGACCCGGGTGAGCGTGCACGACCGCATCCCGGTGTCCACCGACGCCGACATCAAGGTCCGGCTCCGGGAGACGAACCCGGCCCCGGCTAAGCAGACAGACCTGGGCGAGCTCACGTGGGAGCTGGCGCTCGACGGCGGCCAGGAGGCGACGGTCAGGTACCGGTTCACCGTCGAGCATCCGGCCCAGGTCACGGTGACCGGG
>DAIOWL010001352.1:0-1873 GCA_036758545.1 Streptosporangiaceae bacterium
GGCACGGCCGCGGATTTGCCGCCGTCCATCGCGTCAACGACACCAGCCACCTTCCCTGACTCACCGGGCTGGCTAGTGGCCTGCGGTCCCGGCCGATGCCGTCTGGGCCGCGGCCGAGCTGAAGGTGTGGAGGAACTTGTTGCGGAAGGCGTCCATGGGCTCGAGCGGAGCGCTGAGATCAGGCATCAGCCCGTTCTGCCAGTGCCAGGAGGACATCTGCTTGAGCACCGAAGGGGCGCGGGTGACGATCGAGACCGGCACGTTGTGATTGGCGCCGTGGCCGGAGACGGCGGTGTGGGGCTGGTGGTCGCCCATGAAGATGAGCACGAGGTTCGGGTCGTTCATCTCGGTGACCCATGAGGTGAGGGCAATCAGCGAGTACTGGATCGACATGCCGTAGAACTGGCGCACGGTGTTCTGGTTGCGCCAGACCGTGGTCGAGGTTTCGCTCTGCGCGGGCTGGGGGTCGAATACCGAGCCGTTACCGACCTTGTTCCAGGGCACCATGGTCGGCAACGGGGCCCAGGGCAGGTGCGAGGAGGTCGTGTCGATCTCGGCCATCACGGGCTTGTGGCCTCCGGTGAGCTCGTTCCGCTGGAACGCGGCAAAGGTGTACTGGTCGGGCATCTGGGAGTAGCTGAATTTCGGGCCGCGGTAGCCGACGTTGTCCTGGTTGTAGAGCTGGTCGTAGTGGTAAAACTGCGTGCCGGGCTTCCAGTTCGGGTAGTCGGTCGGGTCGTCGGCGACCGTGTGCCACCCGGCCTTGGAGAAGGCGTCGCTGAGGGTGTACCGCTGGCTGGCGACAAGCTCGTTGTACCGCTGGTTGCTGTTAACCCACAGCCCTGACTGCAGGGTGGAGTGGGCGAGCCAGCTGATGCCGCCGAAGGTCGGGGAGGTGAGCCAGGCGCTCTGCGTGGACCAGCCGGCGCGGGTCAGCATGCCGTTCTGCTTTTGCAAGACGGCGTCGACGCCCGGCGAGAAGCTCGAACCCCGGACGGCGACCTGCCCGTAGCTTTCGACGAAGACGATGAGGACGTCCTTGCCGCGCAACCCGGTCAGCAGGTCTGAAGCGGGGATGGCGGCTTCGGGGTCGGGGCTGCGGGTGGCCTCGGTGAACCGGCGCGGGTCGTCGAGCGCCGACTTGAAGGCGTGCACCTGCGAGACGGCCAGCCCGGTGGCGCTGGTCGAGGCGACCGGAGCCCCCGCGGTGGCCTGCAGGGACAGGCCGGCGGACAGCGCCCAGACGGCGGTGACGGCAATCAGGCCGCGAAGGGCGCCGCGGCGGTGCCTGGCGGCCACCGCGGTGACGTGAATCGTCGCCGCGGTGATCGCGACGACGAGCAGGGCGATACCGATCCAGATCACGACGAGCACGACGTTGGTGAGCGTGGTGCCGATGGCGTCGCGGACCACGCCCGCGGCCGGCCTGATGCTGCCCCAGTCGTTCAGCGGGTTGAACGGCCGGTTGAGCTCCTCCCACACCGCTATGTTGAGGATCTTGTCGAGGGTGAGCACGCTGAGCAGGAGCCCGGCGATCGTGGCCACGATCCGTCGCGGCCACAGCGGCAGGACCAGCGCGATAGCCACCAGGACCAGCGCTTCCACCGGGATGCGGACAAAAGCACCGAGGCTGAACTCCCAGGAACGGTCGGGCGCCACGAGGTCGAACCACAGCAGCCCGAGCGCGAGCACCAGGACGGCTATCCGCACCACCCGGTGGGTGCGCTGGCCGGCGACGTTCCGGTACAGCCAGATCACGTCGCGGCCGAACGACTCGAGCAGCAGCAGCAGCGCGACGGCGACCGCGATCATCCCGGTCAGGCGGCTGGGCACTCCGGATGCGGCCACGGTGAGCACGATGCCCTGGACCGCG
>DAIOWL010001353.1:0-1872 GCA_036758545.1 Streptosporangiaceae bacterium
AGCCCGGCCGGCCCAGGCCGCGATAGCGCGTGTCGGCGGCGTCCCGGCCGGGATCGGGTGGGTACGCTGGCCGGCAGGTACGGCTACGCCCGCGGTCCGGCTGAGGAAGACGAGCGGAGGAGACACCGTGCGGAGCAGGCAATACGGTGCTGACGTGCTAGCCGGCGGGCCGGGACGCCGGCGAGGTGCCCGGCGCGAGGTACCGACAGTGGCGGCCGAGCGCGGCCTGGTGGTCGAGGACTCCGAGGGCCGCTTCTGCGGTGCGGTGGTCGGCTACGAGAAGGGCGCCGTGACCCTTGAGGACCGGCACGGCAAGCGCCGGGTCTTCCCGCTGGCTCCGGCCGCCTTCCTGCTCGAGGGCCAACCGGTCACTCTCGTCCCGCCCGCCCCGGCAGCCACGTCCGCCCCGGCCAGGAAAACCCTGACCGCCTCGGGCTCGGTGGCCGCGCCCGCGGCGGAAAGGGCCCGGGCCAAGGTGGCCCGCGCCAGCCGGATCTACGTCGAGGGCAAGCACGATGCCGAGCTGGTGGAGAAGATCTGGGGCGACGACCTGCGCGACGTCGGCGTCGTGGTGGAGTACCTGGAAGGCATCGACGACCTGCCCGCCATCGTCAGGAGCTTCTCCCCCGCTCCCGGCCGCCGTCTCGGCGTGCTGGTCGACCACCTGGTGGCGGGCTCCAAGGAGACGAAGATCGCGGCCAGCGTGCGCTCCCCCGACGTCCTGATCGTCGGGCACCCGTTCATCGACATCTGGGCCGCGGTGCGGCCCTCGGCGGTCGGCATCGCCGCCTGGCCTGACGTGCCGCGCGGGCAGCCGTGGAAGGAAGGCGTGCTGCGCGCCATCGGCTGGCCGCCGGAGGTGCCCGCAGCCTGGCAGCGCATCCTGCGCTCGGTGAGCAGCTACGCCGACCTCGAGCCGGAATTGCTGGGCCGGGTCGAGGAGCTGATCGATTTCGTCACCACGCCGGGGAGCGCATAGCCATGACGGCAGATCTCGAGCGGGACGGCGACGTCAGGCCGGCGACGTTCGGCTACCTGGGGGCGATCGTCCTCGGCCCGGTCATCCCGCTGGCCGTCTACGTGCTCCGGTCGCGGCGGTCGGCGTTCATGCGGTATCACGCGGCCGCCGCGGTGAACCTGTCGCTGACCGCCGCGCTGTACGGATTGTGCTGCCTCATCCTCGGTGGGCTGCTCCTGCTGGACAGCGCCACCGTCGCCCTCATCGTGGTGCTCCCCGTCGGCCTGGCTATCTGGGTGTCGGCGCTGTGGTACCTCATCAGGGGCGCGATCGCGGCGAACCGCGGCGAGCGGTCCGAAGCGCCCGACTGGATCTGCGCGCACATCGTGGGCTGAGGCCCATCAGGGTTCGGTCAGGGTTCGGTCAGCTTCTGCGCCACGGCGTCGGCCAGCAGGCGACCGCGGCGGGTCAGCACGATCCGGCCGCGGGCCAGGGCGCCGGCGTCGGCCAGGCCGTCGGCGACCACCTGCGCCGCGTTCGCCTGGCCGGCCGGGCCGAGCACCGCGGTCGGGCAGCCGTCGGCGAGGCGCGTGAGCAGCATGGCGCGCTCCAGCTGCCGTTCGGCCCCGGACAGGATCTCCCTGGCCTGGCCGGGGCTGGCCCCGGCAGCGATCCGCGCGGCGTAGGCGGCCGGGTGCCGGACGTTCCACCACCGGGTCCCGCCGACGTGGCTGTGCGCCCCGGGCCCGATCCCCCACCAGTCGCCGCCGGTCCAGTACAGCATGTTGTGCGCACACCGTGATGATCGGGAAACCGCCCAGTTGGAGATCTCGTACCAGCCGTAGCCTGCCGCGCTGAGGATCTCGTCCGCGGCCAGGTAGCGATCGGCGAGCACGTCGTCGTCCGGTGGGTCG
>DAIOWL010001354.1:0-1869 GCA_036758545.1 Streptosporangiaceae bacterium
CGCGACTAAGCGGACCAGGCGGAAGAAGGACCGCAGCTCCCGCACGAACAACTGAGGCTGCTCGAACGCGGCGAAGTGCCCGCCGCGTTCGGGCTCGCCCCAGTACCTGATGTCGGTGAAGCGCTTCTCCGCCCACCGCCGGGACGGCCGCTGCAACTCGTGCGGGAACACCGAGCAGCCCACCGGGACGTCGACCGTGGCGTCAGCCGACCCCGCGATCCACTCGTTCACCTGCCGGATGCTCTCCCAGTACAGCCGCGCGGCCGAGGCGCCGGTACGGGGCAGCCAGTACAGCATCAGGTTGTCCAGCAGGTCATCCCGGCTGAGCACGGCGTCCAGGGGGCCGTCATGGTCCGTCCAGGACCAGAACTTCTCCGCGATCCAGGCGGCCAGGAAGGCGGGCGAGTCGACCAGCCCGTACCCGACCGTCTGCGGCCGGGTGGCGTGCTCGCGCGAGTAGCCCGAGTCCCACTCGGCGGCGTACTCCAGCGACTCCATGGCCGCCCGTTCGGCGTCAGTCAGGTCCTCGAGGGTCGCCGGATCAGGCCCGGCCAGCGGCGGTATCAGGTGGACGCCGGCCACGTGCGCCCGGTCCTGCTGGCCGAGCAGGGTGCTGATGGTGGTGCCCCAGTCGCTGCCGGCCGCCCCGTACCGCGAGTAGCCCAGCCGCGCCATCAGCTCCGCCCACACAAGGGCGATCCGCTCGACGCCCCAGCCAGCCTGGCCTGGCTTGCCGCTGAACCCGTAGCCGGGCAGCGCCGGGCACACCACGTGGAAGGCGTCACCGCCGTCGTCCGGATCGGCCAGCGGCCCGATGACCTTCGAGAACTCCACCACCGAACCGGGCCAGCCATGGGTCAGGATCAGCGGCAGCGCGTCCGGCCGCGGCGAGCGGACGTGGGCGAAGACGATGCGGATCCCGTCGATCTCGGTCTGGAACTGCGGCAGCGCGTTCAGCCGCGCCTCGGCCGGCCGCCAGTCGTAGCCGTCCGCCCAGTACTCGCACAGGTCCCGCAGGTAGGCCAGCGGCACCCCCTGGGACCAGTCGGAGACGGTCTCGGGTTCCGGCCAGCGCGTCTGGAGCAGCCGCCGCCGCAGATCGGCCAGCTCGGCCTCGGGCACCTTGAGCAGGAACGGCTGGATCTGGGGTCCCATGGTTCGAACCCTATGCATGGGTAGCATGCGGGCATGACGATCACCCCGGACACCAAGGACTGGACCTGGGTTCTCGAGCGGCCGTGCCCCGAATGCGGCTTCGACACCCAGGGCTTTCCCGTCGAAGCCGTCTCCGGCATGATCATGGCGAACACCGCGTCCTGGCAGGCCGCGCTGGACGGCGCGAGCGACGCCCGGGCCCGCCCGGAGCCGTCGAAGTGGTCCCCGCTGGAGTACGCCTGCCACGTCCGCGACGTGTTCCGTCTGTACGACCAGCGGCTCGAGCTGATGCTCAGCCAGGACAACCCGCTGTTCCCGAACTGGGACCAGGACGAGACTGCTGTCACCGACCGCTACGGCGAGCAGGACCCCGCCGAGGTCGCGGCGGAGCTGCGCCAGGCGGCGTTCGCCATCGCGGGCCGGTTCGAGGGCGTGACCGGCGACCAGTGGCAGCGCACCGGCGCCCGCAGCGACGGCGCCCGCTTCACCGTGGAGACCTTCGCCCGCTACTTCGTGCACGACCCGGTGCATCACCTCTACGACGTCACCGGCCAGCGCGCCGTAGCTGGTTAACCCACTCGGTGACGGTGCCGTCGGGGCCGGTCTGGAAGGTGCCCTTGGATCGGTCAAGGAGAACAAGCGGATTGCCGAACGGGTCGGCCACCTTCGCTACCCGTCCGACCGGGATGTCTTCCGGCCCGGAAAGCACCGACC
>DAIOWL010001355.1:0-1864 GCA_036758545.1 Streptosporangiaceae bacterium
CCGTGCTCGAGGCCGAGGGTGACGGTTATACGGCGCGGTGGTGGCCGGTGCTCGGCGGTGCCGACGCGCAGCGCGCCCGTGACCTGGCCGCGGCCATGCCCCCGTCTTGCCGGGCCGTCGTGGGCGACGCACCCGGAACGCTGCTCGGCAGCGCCCTGGACGCCCTGACCGACGCGGCCGCGCGGGCCCGGCTGACCGCCCCGCTGCTGCCCGGCCGGCGCGGCCGCATCCCGGCCCGCCTCCCGCTGGCCGAACGGTACGTGATGGCCCTGACCACGGCCGATGCCCGCGTCGACGTGGTGACGCCGGAGGACGAGGCGGAAGCGGCCGCGCTGGCCGCCGAGCTCGACGCGTGGCGGGACAGCGCCGTGATCCCGGCGGGCCCGGTGCGGACCTGCTTCCGGCTCGCCGAGCCCGATGTCCCCGAGGCCGATCCCTGGCGGGTCGAGTTCGCGCTGCAATCCGCCGACGACCCGAGCCTGATGGTCTCGGCCGCCGACGTCTGGTCCGGCCTCGGCGCCGGGCTCGCGGCCGGGGGCGACCCGGTGGAGGAGCTGCTGGCCGGCCTGGGCGCCGCTGCCCGGCTCTTCGGTGACCTCGACGACGCGCTGCGCGAGGCGGCGCCCGCCCTGCTGGAGATGGACACCACGGGCGCGTTCCGGTTCCTCAAGGAGACCGGGCCGCTGCTGGCCGGCGCCGGGTTCGGCGTGCTGATGCCGGACTGGGTGCGCAAGGCCAGGCTCGGGCTGAAGCTGACCACGCGGAGCCGGACCGCGTCCGGCACGTCGTCCGCCGGGGCGGGGGTAGCCAGGTTCGGCCTGGGTGACCTGGTGGACTTCCGGTACGACGTGGCAGTAGGCGACCAGGCGCTCGATCCCGACGAGCTGGCCGAGCTGGCCCGGCTGAAGGTCCCGCTGGTCCGGCTGCGCGGCCAGTGGGTCGAGCTGGACGACGCGCACCTGAAGGCGGCGCTAAAGTTCCTCGAACGCAGTCAGGCCGGGACGATGACCGCCGCGGACGCGCTGACGGCCGGGATGGGCCTGGGACTCGAGGGCACGGGAGCGGGCGGCCCGGACGAGGAGGTCCCGCTGGTCGGGGTCGACGCCGACGGCTGGCTGGGCGACCTGCTGTCCGGCCAGGTCGACCACCGGCTGCGGCCGATGCCGACCCCGGCCGGCTTCTCCGGCGAGCTGCGCCCGTACCAGCAGCGCGGGCTGTCCTGGCTGTCCTTCCTCGGCGAGCTCGGCCTCGGCGGCATCCTGGCCGACGACATGGGCCTGGGCAAGACCATCCAGCTGCTGTCGCTCGTGGCCGGCCAGCCCGGGGGCCACCCCACGCTGCTGGTGTGCCCGATGTCGCTGGTCGGCAACTGGCAGCGCGAGGCGGCGCGGTTCACCCCCGACCTCCGGGTGCACGTGCACCACGGCGCGGACCGACTGGACGGCGAGTCGCTCGCCGCTCTGCTGGCCGAGGGCGCCGACCTGGTCATCACCACCTACGGCGTGGCCACCAGGGACCAGGCCGCGCTCGGCCAGGTGACCTGGGCCCGGGTGGTCTGCGACGAGGCACAGAACATCAAGAACCACGCCACCAAGCAGGCGCGGGCGGTCCGCGCGCTGCCCGCCACGGCCAGGATCGCGCTGACCGGGACGCCGGTGGAGAACCGGCTGTCCGAGCTGTGGTCGATCATGGACTTCACCAACCCGGGCCTGCTCGGGCCGGCCGAGCGGTTCCGGGAGCGGTACGCGGTCCCGATCGAGCGGCACGGCTCGCCCGAGGCGGCGCAGGGGCTCAAGCGGCTCACCCAGCCGTTCATGCTCCGCCGCCTGAAGACCGACAAGACGATCATCTCCGACCTGCCGGA
>DAIOWL010001356.1:0-1859 GCA_036758545.1 Streptosporangiaceae bacterium
GTGATCAGCAGCGGGAAGAACCGGCCGAACTCCCCGGCCGCGACCAGCACGGCCTTATACCCGGCCACGTTGGACTGGGAGGTGAGCGCGTCCATCGGCTGCGCCCGGGACAGCGTGCGCGGCAGCCCGTCCAGGCTGATGACGGTCACCCCGCGGGCGGCCAGCGCCGCGGCGAACTCCGGGTCGGCCAGCGGGGCCAGCATCCCGATGACCGCCTGGCCCGGCCTGAGCTCGTTCACCGCATCGGGCTGCGGCCGGGTCACGGTCAGGATCACGTCGGCGGTCCGGTAGATCTCGGCGGCGCTGACGATCGACGCGCCCGCGTCGGCGTAGGCGGCATCGGTCAGCCAGGCGCCGTCACCCGCCCCGCTTTCCACCAGCACGTCGATCCCGGCTGGCTGGAGCTTGGCGATCGCGTCTGGTACCAGGGCCACGCGGCGCTCGCCCGGCGAGGTCTCCTTGACGACTGCTGCCTTCATGCGCCTGCCCGTTTCCATTCCCCGCTTCTTCCGTTCCCTGCTTACCGTTCTGGGCTTGCCGTTGGGGGTCTTCGCCGGATTCTGACCATATCCATCATGGCCCAGCTCCATCATGGTCAGGCCGGCGAGGGCTCTACGCCGCAGGCTACCCGGCCCCGCGGGCTAATCCCGTCAGGTCTCGGCGCGCAGCAGCTTGCTGATCCTGTCCCCGGCCGCGACCACGGCCGGGGCGTGCATCCGCCCGGGAGACCTGGTCAGGCGCTCGATCGGCCCGGATACCGAGACCGCGGCCAGAACCCGGCCGCCGGGCCCGCGGACCGGAGCGGATACCGACGCGACGCCCGGCTCGCGCTCGGCCGCGGTGGCGGCCCAGCCGCGCCTGCGCACCTGGGCCAGCGTGGTCGCGCTGAACTTGGCGCCGCGCAGCCCGCGGTGCATCCGGCCGCCTTCCTCCCAGGCGAGCAGGACCTGCGCGGCCGAGCCGGCCGTCATCGGCAGCGCGGCGCCGACCGGGACCGTGTCCCGCAGGCCGCTGGTCCGTTCGGCCGCGGCGACGCAGATCCTGGTGTCCGCGTGCGGCCGGTAGAGCTGGGCGCTCTCCCCGGTGGCGTCCCTGAGCTGGGTCAAGATGGGCTGGGCGATGGCCAGCAGCCGGTCCTCGCCGGCCGCCGCGGCCAGCTCGCCGATCCGCGGCCCGAGCACGAACCGGCCCTGCGCGTCCCGGGCCAGCATCCGGTGGGTCTCCAGGGCCACCGCGATCCGGTGCGCGGTGGGCCGGGCCAGGCCGGTCGCCTTGACCAGTTGCGCCAGCGAAGCCGGGCCGCTCTCCAGGGCGGACAGTACGGAAACCGTCTTGTCGAGGACGCCGACTCCGCTAGAGTTGTTCATGTACTGAATACTGCCGTCTCGGAATGCGAGACGCAAGCGGAAGGGAGAGAGCGTGATGGCCGGGAGTGCGCACCGTACGCTCGCCGAGAAAATCTGGGACGCCCACGTGGTGCGTAGCGCGGAGGGCGAGCCCGACCTGCTCTACATCGACCTTCACCTCCTGCACGAGGTCACCAGCCCGCAGGCGTTCGACGGACTGCGCGCGGCCAGCCGCAAGGTGCGCCGCCCCGACCTGACCATCGCCACCGAGGACCACAACGTACCGACGACCGGGATCACTGGTCCCGGCGTCCCCCTGACCGGCCCGGACAGCCCGATCACCGACCCGGTGTCCCGCACCCAGGTCGAGGCGCTGCGGAAGAACTGCGCCGAGTTCGGCGTGCGGCTGCACCCGATGGGCGACGCCGACCAGGGCATCGTGCACGTCATCGGCCCCCAGCTCGGGCTGACCCAGCCGGGCCTGACGATCGTCTGCGGCGACTCGCACACCTC
>DAIOWL010001357.1:0-1858 GCA_036758545.1 Streptosporangiaceae bacterium
TAGCGGGCTATTCGGCTCCTCCGCTTCGGCGATACTGAAGGGCGATGACGGATGACACGCAGACGCCGGCCGCGCCGCCTGCCACCCCCCCGACGCCGGACCCGGCACAGGACCCGGCACAGGACCCGCAGCCGGTCCCGGCCCGGAGCCCGGCACAGGGTCCGCAGCTAGGCCCGCCGCCGCCCTGGCTGCAGCGCTGGGAGATCGTCGCGGTCCTCGCCGTCTCGCTCGGCGCCAGCGCCCTGTACGCGCTGCTCTCGTTCATCGGCTCGCTGACCGCGAAGCAGTCGCTCAGCCATCAGACCGCCACCCTCAACGGCTCGCTGGCCCCCGGCCGCCCGCTGCTCGACCTGTTCTCGCAGCTGCTGAACATCACCTTGTCGCTAGCCCCGGTATTCCTGGTGTTCTACCTGCTGGCGCGGGCGGGGGAGCGGCCGTCATCGATCGGAGTGGACGCCCGCGAGCCGGGCCGGGACCTGGCCCGCGGCGCCGTGCTGGCCGCGGTCATCGGCGGCAGCGGCCTGGGCCTGTACCTGATCGCGTTCCACAGCGGCGTCGAGCTGAACGTCGTGGCGGAGAGCCTGCCGGACATCTGGTGGCGGATCCCGGTGCTGCTGCTGTCCGCGCTGCAGAACGCCATCTCCGAAGAAGTCATCATGATCGGCTACCTGCTGAGCAGGCTGGACCGGCTCGGCGTCAGGCCCGGCCGGGCGATCGTGCTCAGCGCGGTGATCCGCGGCTCCTACCACCTGTACCAGGGCGCGGGCGCCTTCCTCGGCAACGCCGTCATGGGCCTGATCTTCGGCTACCTCTACCGCCGCTGGGGCCGGGTGATGCCGCTGATCATCGCGCACTTCCTCATCGACGCGGTGACCTTCGTCGGCTACGCGCTGCTGGTCGGCCACGTGTCCTGGCTGCCGAAACCATGAGCGAGCCGGTGCCATGAGCGTGCTCGCCCGGCTCTGGGACCGGGTCTCGGGCAGCCAGCCGCTGCCGCCCGCCTGGGTGGTCGGCCTGACCGCGCTCCTGGCCCTGTGCGTCGTGCTGAACTCACAATCGTGGCGGCTGGCCGGGAAGGTCATCACGATCGCGCACGAGGGCGGGCACGCGCTGGTGTCGGTGCTGTCCGGGCGGCGGCTCGACGGCATCAGGCTGCATTCGGACAGCTCCGGCGTGACCTACTCGCGCGGCAGGCGGACCGGCCCCGGCCTGGTGCTCACCGCGGCGGCCGGGTACGTGATGCCGTCGCTGCTCGGCGCGGGCGCCGCGCTGCTGCTCGCGGAGCGGCACCTGACCGCGATGCTCTGGCTGGCCCTGGTGCTGCTGGCGGCGACGTTCCTGGCGATCCGCAACGTGTTCGGCGCGCTGGCGGTACTGGTCACCGCGGGCGGCGTATTCGTGGTGAGCTACTACGCCCCGGCGGCGGTGCAGGCCGGGTTCGCCTACCTGGCCGCGTGGTTCCTGCTGTTCGGCGGGCTGCGCCCGGTGGTGGAGCTGGCCCGGGGCCGTCGTCGGCGGTGGGCCCGGGGCTCCGACGCGGACCAGCTGGCCCGGCTGACCGGCGCCCCGGCCAGCCTGTGGATCACGCTGTTCATGCTGGTCGTGGTCGTCGCCCTGGTCGGTGGTGCCGTCCTGCTCGTGCCGCCCGACTGGCACCTCGGCCTTCCCTCTGTCAACTCCTGACCCGCGCCGCGCTTAGTTCGCTAGTGTTTCGCATTAGCTAATTGAATTCCGTTGACGGTATACGACCGACGCCGTTATCATCTGCCGAGAAGAAAATTCTGACTCCCCGAGAAGGGCCACATGGCCAGGGCTTCCGCGGTCAAGATGCCTCCGGAGGCGAACGCCGCGCACGGGT
>DAIOWL010001358.1:0-1858 GCA_036758545.1 Streptosporangiaceae bacterium
ACGCCATGGTATCCCATATGGGATTGCATGCCACCCCCCAATATTGGCGGCCTGGACGCCGTCCTGAGACACATCTGTCTCAGGACACTTCTGTCTTAGCTAGCTGATAAAAAGCGATTTAGTTCGGGTTCACGTGCGGGTCGCCGCATCGTACCGGGACCCCGCGGCCCAGGGCGCCGGGGTACAGGCAACCTCCGTGCCTGCGGTTCGTCCGCCGGGACGTGATCGGCGCGGGCCGAACCTGGCGGCATCCCGGCCGGACCGCGCCCTGGCCTCCGGAATCAGGGGAACTCAACGCAGGCGCGTGGCGATTTCCGGTCGAGCGTGATGACGTGCCAACCGTATTGCTGGCACTATTCCCGGGCCGGTGCGCATTTAAGGCTTTCCTTTTAACGAGACGGGCAATTACCGCGAGTACGGCGTCGCCAGCAGGGCGGGAAGCGGCCAGCTTACCGCCGTCGGCGCCGGACCAGAGCCGTCTGGGCGAACCCGCTCGCGCCATTTCGGTCATGCTGACACCGGTCATTTAATCGGACCGGCCTGACCGGGACCCCGCAATGTCGGCTTTGGCCCGGCCGGGAAATACCAGCGCGGCCCGCGTGCCTTTTTCTGCCGCACGAGACCGCGAGCCGTGCCGTGGCCGTGCCCCGGACCGCGCCGCCGCCCCGCGGGCCCGCCCCTAAGATGTCGCTATGCGCTATAGGCCCCTGGGACAGTCGGGACTGCTGGTATCGGTCGTCGGGCTGGGTTGCAACAACTTCGGCGGGCGCCTGGACGCGGACCAGACGCGCTCGGTGGTGGACGCGGCCATCGACGTCGGGATCACCCTGTTCGACACGTCGGACACATATGGCGAGGGCGGCGGCTCGGAGCGTGCCCTGGGCGAGATCCTCGGCTCGCGCCGTGACCAGGTGGTGCTGGCCACGAAATTCGGCGGCCGCGGCGTGGACATGGGATACGGGCCCGCGGCGGGGGCAAAGGGCGGGCGAGCCTACATCCGCCGCGCGGTGGCCGGATCGCTGCGCCGGCTGCGCACCGACTACATCGACCTGTACCAGCTGCACGTCCCTGACCTGGCGACCCCGGTCGAGGAGACCCTTGCCGCGCTGAGCGAGCTGGTCGCCGAGGGCAAGGTCAGGTACATCGGCCACTCGAACTTCTCCGGCTGGCAACTGGCCGACGCCGCGCACCTCGCGGCGCGTCACGGCCACATCCCGTTCATCTCGGCGCAGAACCACTGGTCGCTGCTCGAGCGCCAGGCCGAGGCGGACGTCGTCCCCGCGGCGAGGCACTTCGGCCTGGGCGTGCTGCCCTACTTCCCGCTGGCCAACGGCCTGCTGACCGGCAAGGTCAGGCAGGGCCAGCCGATTCCGGCGGGAACCAGGCTGTCCGGTCGCCAGGGCTACGTAACCGACGAGAAGCTGGCCAAGGTGGAGGCGCTGATCGCCTGGGCGCAGGACCGCGGCGTCACCTTGCTGGAGACCGCGATCGGCGCCCTGGCCGCCCATCCCGGCTGCTCCTCGGTGATCGCAGGCGCGACCAGCGCCGAGCAGGTCAAGGCCAACGCGGCCGCGGTGGACTGGACCCCCACCGAGGCCGAACGGGCCGAGATCGACGCCATCGTGCCGCCGCCTCCGCCGCTCGTGCAGTAGACCTGCTAACCGCCCGCGACCGCTCGCTTGTAGAGGGCCGCGGCGTTCGCGCCGAGCACGGCCGAGTACGAGACCTGGGGCGTGTCGCCGCCCTGCTGGTACCCGCCGATGACGCCGATCACCAGGCCCTGCCCGGTGGCCTGGTCGACCTCGCTCAGGAAGGGCCCGCCGCTGGTCCCGTTGGTGTAGCCGCCGCAGTCGAACTC
>DAIOWL010001359.1:0-1857 GCA_036758545.1 Streptosporangiaceae bacterium
CCGATGTAGAAGGTCCGGTACGGCGAGAGAAAGGGGATGACCGCGTCGATGACGTGCGACCGCTGGGCCAGGATCTCGGTGACGATGTGAATAATCAGGAACGCCAGCGTGCCGAAGGAGAAGGCACGGTGCACGGCCTGCGCCATCACCCGGTGTCCGGGCGTCATGACGATGCGGTCCGTGGCCAGCAGGCCCAGCAGCACCGAACCTGTCAGGCCGACGAGCGCGAGCACCCCGGCGTAGTACAGCATGAACCGCTGCGTAGCCGCGTCAATCTCACGGCCTGCCTTGGTCAGGGCCAGCACGGCTACCAGGACGGCGATGGCGGTGATCAAGGTGGCCATGATCTTCCGCATGTGGTCGCCAGTCGCTCCCTGTGCCCCCGAATGCACACCCTGACGACCGCGTGAACGGCCGACGGTCGTTGGCACGCGTAACCTCCTCAGGATCGTGATACACGAGAGAAGACCAATTGCGACGCCTAGAACGCTGGCTGTTATCCCTAGTCCGGTACTTTGCGGCCTAGCGACTATATCAGCGTCAATAACACTTCGGCGGCTAAATGGTCTCTGCACGATTTCGGGCGGATGAGACGAGCGCGAAGCTGACCTGGATGGGCCTGAGCGCGGGCACGCGACGCCAGAAACCTGCCGCCGCCGTATGGCCGACAGCTCGTTCCGGGGTTCGCCTCGCCGCGGGGCACATCATCCAGGATCGGAGCGTCCTTGGGGTAAGCAGGACTGTTGCGATCTCCCAGCACGTCCCTCCTTCGCGCTTCCCCGGCTCCACCACTGTTATACCGTCCGTGAACGCGGCAGATCTGCCAAACCGGCAAGGTCCCTGCTTACGGAACTCTTCCGGCTGTACACCCCGAGCGTCAGATAGGCGTCTATTTCCAGTCGTCACACCAGGCCAGGAAAATCAGACATTCGCCCCCATATGGGCAGTAACAACGCCGAGGCTCGCCCGGCATTATCCGCGCACCGCCGTGGGCAGATACTCGACGGTCACCGGCAGGTGGTCGGAGGCGGCCCGGGTCTGCTCCGTGTCGTGCACGCGGTGCGCGCGCATGGCGGGCACGAGCGGCCCGGTCACCCGGACGGCATCGATGCGCCGCCGGATCCCGTGCTGGCCGTAGGAGTCGGCCGGGTGATGCCCGGTCGTGGGCTGCCAGCCGGCGCCGGTGACCGCGGCGACGTCGTGCAGGCCGCCGGCCCAGAGCACGTCCCCCGGTCGCCGGTCGGCCCGGTGCCGGCGGCGGCCCCGCTCGTCGTAGTCCCACTGACACTGGTAGATGAGGTCGGCGAACCATTCGACGTCCGCAAAGGGGTCGGCGGGCTCGTACAGCTTCCAGGCCTGGCCGTCCGGGATCCGGTCCGCGCATTCGCTATTCCAGTCGGCGCCCACCAGGACGGACGGCTCGCCGACGGGCCTGGTAACCGCGGCCACCAGGCGCTCGTTCTGATCCGCCCGCAGGCCCGGGCTGAACGGGGTGGCGTGGAAGGAACCGTGCCTGATCCTGGTGCCCCCCACGTCCAGCGTGACCATGGCCAGGCCATGCCAGAAGTCCCGGCCGCCGTAGCAGCGCAGTGAGCCGGGCACCGGCTCGATCCCCTCCCGCCACATCAGTCCGACGTGGTAGCCGTGCCCGCCGAACGCGACGACGGCTTCGGAACCAGAGGAACTAGAAGAACCAGAGGGACCAGAGGGGTCGGAGAGGTCAGAGGGGCCAGGGGGACTAGCCAGGCCGGGTACCTCACACCGCATGCCCACGTCGTCCGCGAGCATGCGGAGTCGCGTGGCGGCCGTGGCCGCGTCCGGCGCCAGGATCTCCTGGACGGCGAGCACGTCGGCGTC
>DAIOWL010001360.1:0-1857 GCA_036758545.1 Streptosporangiaceae bacterium
GACGGCGGACGGCCCGTACCGCATCGCGAGCGCGGCGCGATAGCCGGCTTCGCCTACGGACCCGACCCAGCCAAGCAGCCGATGAGCGGTCCCGCCCCCGGCGAATTGTCCGCCCTGCCGACCTCCGCCGAGCACAGGGGCCAGCGACCGGCCAGGCCCGAGACAACGGCGCCATGACCTCATCAAGACGCCAGCGCGACCAGTTGGCTCACCCCCAGATGAGCATCCCCGGGGCTTCCCCGACCGGTTGATGGCGGCCGTGCTGCTCGGGTTTAGGGTCGAGAATGTGCCAAGCACGTGAGGCTAGGAGTGGGCATGGCCCGATTGCGAGCGGGTCGCCTCCGCTGGGCAATCGCCGCAGGGCTGGTGATCGTCCTGGTGGCCGCGGCGGTCGTGGCCTGGCCGTGGGTGCAGCGCTACACCGGTTCAGCGCCGCCGGCCCAGTTCTATGATCAGGTCCAGCTGGAGCCCGCACTTGCCCGGGATTACCCGCGCGTTCTCGGGGTCGCGCACAACGCGGGCAACAACCTCGGAACGCTGTCCACGGCGCTGCACTACGGAGCCGACGTCGTGGAGATCGACGTGATCTCCGCGCGTGGCCGGCTCGTTGCAGGTCGTGACCACTGGTGGGGCTGGCTGACCCGGCAGGTGTTCCGAGGGCCGACGCTGCTACAAGCCTGGGACGGCGCGGCTGGCGCCGGGAGCATCAAGCTGGACCTGATGCAGACGGACCGCGGGTTCCTGGATGACCTGGTTGCCTTCCTGGCTTCGCGTGTCGGGTCCCGGCGGGTGATGATCTCCAGCCGCGACCCGGGCGCGCTGCTGTACCTGCACCGCCGGCTGCCCGATGTCGCCATGCTGTTCAGCGTGGCCGGCCCCGATGCTGTTCACCAGCTCAAGTCGGACTCAGCGCTGCAAGGGGCCATCGGCGGCGTATCGGCCTTTCAGGGTCTGGTGGATGCGAACCTGGTCACCTGGGTGCACGCGCATAGGCTGGTGATCCTGGCCTGGACGGTCAACGACAGCGAACGCTTCAACCAGCTGGTGCGGCTGGGAGTCGATGGCATTACCACAGGTAACCTGGCCATCCTCCGGGCCCTATCACGGTAGCCACGACACCTGTCCCGCGAGCAGCGTGTAGCCGATGAACGCCACCGAGTTGATCAGCGCGTGCGCGACGATCATCGGGTTCACTCGCTGCCAGTGACCTACCGGGCCGAACTGAGCGGTCCGCACTGAGCCTTTTCCATCCTGGTTATGCTTCGCGTAGCTGCAGTACGTGGATGGCCTTGGCGAGCTGACCAGCGCACCCGGGCGGAAGGTCCCGGGCCGCCCGAAGCCCGGCCTCGCCACCGCTGAGCGTGAGTTCAGCGGCCCGGAACGTCGCTGGGCGCGCAGCGTTCCCGCCGTTGCAGAACTCCCGTCCGCTACCGGGAGATGCTGGCGGCCGGCAGCCTTGACTCTCACCTTGGGGGAACCCGCACACTCATCTTGCCGGGCCGGATCGGCCCGGCGACGAGGGAGTCAGCGTGAAAGAGATCAGCATCGGAGAGTTCGCCCGACGGTCCCGCCTTTCACTGAAGGCACTGCGCCTCTACGACGAACGCGGGGTGCTGGTGCCTTCGCGCGTCGACCAGGCGTCCGGCTATCGCTACTACGACACAGCCCAGCTCGACCAGGCGCGCCTGGTCGTGATGATGCGCGAGTTGCAGTTGCCGCTTAAGGCGGTCAGGGAGCTGCTCGCGTGCGATCCGGCCGAGGCGGGGAAGCGCATCGCGGAGCACTGGCGTGACGCCGAGGCGGCACACGACGCGCCGCGCGAGCTGGCCGACTACCTCGCCAGCCGACTGAGCGGAA
>DAIOWL010001361.1:0-814 GCA_036758545.1 Streptosporangiaceae bacterium
ACGCGGTGGTCCGTGACCCGTCCCGGACCGCCAGCCCGCCGTCACGCCCCTAGCCAGGCCCTCTAGGTCCGGCTCAGTCCTCCGGGTGCAGGCTCATCGGGCCGTACTCGGTCCTGGTGTCGTCGAGCAGCGAGACCTGGTCCACCCCGGCCGCGAGCAGCGCGCGCCAGTTCTCCCCGAGCCAGCTCTCGGCGTCGCCCTGGCTGGCGAAGATCGCCTCCTGCAGCTCGTCGGCGGTGATCGCGGTGCCGTCAGCCTTCTCGTACCGCCAGGTCCAGGGCATCGTTCGTGGCCTCCCGCTGGTGGTGACACGTGTGCTGACTGAGGTTGACTTCCTCTCCGGCCTGAAGGCGGGAGATTCCTGCCGTGCCGCATCATACGGCACCTCGGAGGGTTCCTGCTTCACTGCGCTGCGCCGGGGACGAGGCCCCTGGTCTTACCTGCGCTCTGCAGGCTGTCACCGCCAGCCCGGCGGCCCTGGCGACGTTTACCGCCGCGTTGATGTCCCGGTCCAGTCGCGCCCCGCACGCCGGGCACGTCCACTCCCGGACATGCAGGGGCTTGGGGCCATCCTTGATCCCGCATGCTGAGCAGGTGCGGGAGGTCGGCTCGAACCGTCCGATCCTGATGAAGATTCGCCCGTGCAGCCGGGCCTTGTACTCCAGCATGCCCACGAACCCGGACCACCCGGCGTCATGGACCGACTTGGCCAGCCGGGTCCGGGCGAGCCCGCTGACCGTCAGGTCCTCGACGGCGACCGCTTCGGGACCACCACACCGGCACGTCCCCGATCTTTGGCAGGCGTAGTTTCCCG
>DAIOWL010001361.1:824-1857 GCA_036758545.1 Streptosporangiaceae bacterium
AGCGCGTGCTGCTGAAAAATGTCTCGGGATGGGTGAAAGTCTCGCCGCGCGTCGGCCACCTTGGCGTGGGCGCGGGCGACCTTGAGCCTGGCCTTGTCCCGGTTGTGGGAGCCCTTCTGTTTGCGGGATAGGTTCCGCTGCCTGCGCTTGAGGTTCTTCTCGGCCCGCCGCAGGAACCGTGGCGAGCTGATCCTTCGGCCGTCCGACAGCACCGCGAAGTGCTTCAGGCCGAGGTCGATGCCAATGACAGGCTCCGTCGCGGGCAAGGCATCAGGCTCATCGCTGATGACGAATGAGGCGAAATACCTGCCCGCCGGGTCCTTGATGACCGTCACACTGGACGGTACGGATGGGAGCGGCCGGGACCAGCGGACCGACACATCCCCGACCTTGGGCAGGCGCAGCTTGCGGCCGGGAAGGATCTTGAAACGGGCGTTGGCGGTGAACCGGATGGCCTGTCGGCGGTCCTTACGGGACCGGAACCGGGGCGGCTTGATCTTCGGCCCGTTCCGCTCGCCCTTGAGAGAGGCGAAGAAGTTCCGGTACGCGGCGTTCAGGTCGGCCTGGGCCTGCTGGAGCACCACCGCAGATACATCGCTGAGCCATGCTCGCTCTGGGGTGACCTTGGCCGCAGTCAGCCTCGCGGACAGTTCGGCGTCGGTGATATAGGGGAGCCCGGCCTGATGCGCTTCCTGCCGGGCGGATAGCCCGTCGTTGAACACGACGCGCGCGCACCCAAACGCCCGCGCCAGGGCCTGCTGTTGTCCTGGTGTCGGGTAGAGGCGGTAGTTATACCGGAGCCGCACATCTAGATCGTACTCGATTTAATGTTCGAGTGCAGCGATATCCACGTCGACAGTTGTGTCTTACCTCCTCACGTCGCATGGTTTCGCTACTAACGCCGGGTCGGCCGACGGAGCTCCTGTCCCCGGCGGACATTTGATAGCTCAGCGCGCAGAAAGCCGCTACCGGGTGCGTAGTGAGCGTTAACAAAACATGAATAACGCGCAGAACAAGATGGCCCAGACGGCCT
>DAIOWL010001362.1:0-1856 GCA_036758545.1 Streptosporangiaceae bacterium
GCCCAGGCCAGCTCGGTGTTCTGGCCGGTCTCACGGGCGAGTGTGATTGCTTCGTGAAAGCCCGCTAGGGCCTCGGGCCAACGATCGCCGGCAGCGTGGCCGATGGACACGTGAATGAGCACGGATGGCAGGACACCGACCGCAGACTGGCGTCGCGCCGCTGCGAGCGCGCGGTCGCCCAGAGCCGGGCCCACATGCGCCTGCCGTAGCCAGGGTGACCCCATCGCCGCCCAGGCGAGGAGGCGGGGATCGTCGCGCACCTCGTCAGAACGCGCGAGTACCTCGACGGCCCGCCGGATCTGGGCCGCACCCCGCTGGCCGTCCCCGGCGATGATCTGCGCTGAGCCCTGCGCGAATAGCGCGAAGAACGCCGTGCGGCCATCGGTGTCGCGCGGGACGATGTCCGCGACTCGTTGCGCGGCGAGCAGCATAGCCGCGCCGTCCGCCGCGCAGAATGCCGCATATACCGCTTCAGCGAGCATCACCACAGCCTGGTCAGGGTCGGCCGACTCGGCCTGCGCAGCGGCAGCCACGAGGATCTCCTGGGCTTGCATGATCGGGCCGCGCCGCATGGCTATGTGACCGCGCAGGTGCTCGATCGCCAGGACCAGATCCGGCGCCGCCGGATACTGGCTGGCCTCCTCGAGCAGGGCCGCGGCCTGGTCGGCAAGCCCGCCGAGCCATGCCGCGTCAGCCGCCGCGAACAGCAGCCTGGCCTTCATGGACTCCTGCGGGGCCAATCGGGCGCCGCGCTCGAAGGCCCGACGCGAGACCTGATAGGCGCTGCGCTCACGCGCTCGCAGGCCGGCCTGCTCGAGCGCGGAGGAGGCAGCAGGGTCGGGGCCGAATGCGGCCGACGCCAGATGCCAGGCGCGGCGGTCGACATCGGCGTCGGGAAGCGCGCTGGCCAGAGCGCGGTGCACCGCGCGCCGCCGGTCGGGCGGGGCCTGGCCGTAGATGGCCGACCTGGCCAGCGGATGCCGGAACTCGATCACGGCGTCCCGCACGGTCACCAGTCCGGCCGCCTCCGCTGGTATCAGCGCGGCGACGTCCTGGCCTAGCAGGGAGGCGGCCCTGGTGAGCACCGACATGTCGCCGCGGTCGACCGCCGCAGCGAGGACCAGGATCTCGCGTGCGCGAGGCGGAAGGGAACTATAGCGGAGGAGGTAGGCGTTGGCGACACTTGTCCCGACAGCGATTGGCGTACCAGGCGGCGACTCATCGGCCAGCTCGTGATCTCCGGCGAGTTCAATCAGGGCCAGCGGGTTCCCGCCCGTCTCCCGGTGGAGACGCTCGGCGAGCTCGGGCCGGACCGGCGCGTCCAGCTGGCTAGTGAGCAGGCCGGTCGCTGCGGGCAGGTCGAGGCCTGTGAGCTGCAACGTCGGCAGGGTGGCTCCCTCGAGCAGGGATGATTCGCCCTCGCGCACGGCGACGATCACGGCGACCGGATCGGCGACCAGCCGGCGGACGGCAAAGAGCAGGGCGTCCGCGCTGGAGCCGTCGAGCCAGTGCCCGTCGTCAACGAGCACCACTACCGGAGCTGTCTCCGCATAGGCCGCAAGCAAGCTGAGGGTCGCCGCTCCGACGGCGAAGCGGTCCCGGGCACGGGCCGGCCGCAGGGCCAGCGCGCTCTGGAGCGCCTCCGCCTGGGGGCCGGGGATCGCGGGCAGGCAGCCCAGGGCCGGGCGCAGCAGCTCCAGCAGGCCGGCGAACGGGATGCGAGCCTCGGACCGCACCCCTCGTGCTCGCAGGACCTTCATGCCGCCCGCCTGCTCCTCGGCGTAGCCGAGCAGGGCGGACTTGCCGATCCCAGCTTCACCCACCACGGCAAGGACACCGCTGCGGCCGGCCCGGGC
>DAIOWL010001363.1:0-1856 GCA_036758545.1 Streptosporangiaceae bacterium
TCGCCGGGGAAGGTGTCACCGAGCTGTTCTACGACCTGAACTGGGACCCGCAGGTAGGCAACCCGGCGGTCGCGCCCGCGGATGCGGCCGAACGGGCCGGGGAAATCCTCGCCGGGCTAGCCCCGCGCTGAACCGGGCTGGTCGCTGACGCCGCGATACTGCAGGTCGCAGTACGCATTTGCCGGTATGTAGTACACCTGCTATCTTTCGTTGCAGGGCCAATATACGGGGTGGTGGAGGCGTGGCGGGCCCGGATCGGGGTGGTCCTGCAGTCCTGGCGGGACCATGGCAAATGGCGGGTCCGGGAGCTGCTCGCGCACCTCGGTTCGTACTACGGGCCGTACGCGGCGCCTGGCGTGCCGCGGCCCTGGGACGTGGACGAGCTCATCGCCACGGTCGGGCTCACCGAGCAGGCCAGCCAGCGGGTCCGCCGCCTGTCCGGCGGGCAGCGGCGCCGCCTGGACGTGGCCATCGGCATCGTGGGCCGGCCCGAGCTGCTGTTCCTCGACGAGCCGACGGCCGGGTTCGACCCCGAGGCCAGGCGCGAATTCCACGACCTGGTGCACCGGCTGGCCGACCGCGAGGAGGCCACCATCTTGCTCACCACGCACGACCTGGACGAGGCCGAGAAGCTGGCTGACCGGATCTTGATCCTGGCGGCCGGCAGGATCATCGCGGACGGTTCGGCGGACGAGCTGTCCCGGCTGATGTCCACCCAGGCCGAGGTGCGGTGGAGCCGCGACGGGCAGCGGTTCGTGCACTCGGCGGACGAGCCGACCCGGTTCGTCCGCGAGCTGTTCCGGCAGTACGGCGAGTCCGTCGAGGACCTGGAGGTGCGGCGGGCCAGCCTGGAGGACACCTACATGGCGCTGGTCCGGCAGGCCGAATCGGAGGGCTACGCTTCCGGCCTGGGCGGCGGCGACGCGACCAGGAAGTTCACGGTGGTGGCGGGATGAACGCGAGCTGGGTGGCCGCACGGGCGGGCGTGCGGCGCGGCTGGATCGAGCTGAAGCACACCTTCAGCACGCCGAGCGACCTGGTGACGTTGCTGATCTTCACGGGGCTCCTGCTGGGCGTCATGCTGTGGACCCGCACCACCACCGTGCCCGGCACGCACTTCTCGCTCGGCACCGCCATGCTGGCCAGCATGCTCGGCATGACCGTCGGCTTCAACGGGCTGGCCACGCTGGGAAGCATCCTGACGGTCGAGCGCGAGGACGGCACGCTGCTGCGGGCTAAGGCCACCCCGAACGGGATGACCGGGTACCTGATCGGCAAGGTCGTGACCGTGTCGGGGACGATCCTGATCAGCGTGGCCGCCACGCTGATCACCGGCGCCCTTCTGTTCAGCGGCCTGGCGGTGGGCAGCGCGAGCACCTGGCTGACGCTGATCCCCGTGGTGCTGCTCGGGCTGCTGGCCACCCTGCCGATCGGCGCCGTACTCGGGTCCTTGTTCCCCAGCGCCCGCAGTGCGGGCCTGCTGACGCTCGCGATGGGCGGGCTGGCCGCGATCTCCGGGATCTTCTATCCGATCACCCACCTGCCGCACTGGCTGCAATGGGTCGGGCAGATGTTCCCGCTGTACTGGCTGGGGCTCGGCACCCGTTCGGCCCTGTTGCCCGCGAACCTGGCCTCGGTGGAGGTCGGTCATTCCTGGCGGCACCTGGCCACCTTCGGCGTGCTGAGCGCCTGGGCCGTCGCCGGGCTCCTGGCGGCGCCGATTCTGCTGCGCTGGGTGGCGCGCCGCGAGTCCGGGTCGAGCGTGGCCGCGCGCCGCGAGAAGGTCCTGCGGCAGGTAGCAGGGTGAGGCGGCACCATGAGTGAGGTCATCTACAACCGCATCGCGATGCTGCGGG
>DAIOWL010001364.1:0-1853 GCA_036758545.1 Streptosporangiaceae bacterium
CGTCGAGGCCGGTCCAGGTGCCGTCGGGCTCGGCGCGGAACCGGGAGGCGCGGCCGCGGCCGGTGGCCGGGCCGAGCTCCAGGCCCCGGCCGGTGACCAGCCGCAGCACGTAGGCGCGCGGTCCCCAGTACCACGGGCCGGTCAGCGCGAGCAGCGCCTGGTCGACCTCTGGCCGCGGCTGCCAGCGGTCTGGCAGGCGCGGCTCGTTGTCGGTCACGATCTGCACCAGGTCGAGGGCGATCCCGCTGATGTCGGGACCCGACGTGACGTTGGCCAGGGTGATGGCGCCGACGCCGTCGGCGGCGCTCACGCACAGCGTGGCCAGGAAGCCCGGCATCGAGCCGGAATGGCCGTACAGCACCCGCCCGTCGTGGCGGAACAGCTGCAGGCCGAGCCCGTATCCGCCGGCCCAGGCCTCGTCGCCGGGCGGCGAGGCCGGCGTGCGCATCTCGGCCAGCGTCGCCGCGGGCAGCACCCGGTCGTCGCCGTCCAGCAGGAAGACGGCGAACCGGCACAGGTCCTCCGCGGTCGACCAGAGCTCCCCCGCCGGCGCCATCAGCCCGGCGGGATCGGCCGGCTCGAGCTGCATGACGTCCGCCCACGGATGCACCGCGAAACCGCGCGCGTGCGGCTCCTGTGGCGCCAGGGTGGTACGGGCCATGCCGAGCGGGTTCAGGATCTCCTGCCGCAGGGCCTCCTCCCAGCCGTACCCGCGCAGCTGGCCGACCAGCGCGCCGAGCAGCCCGTAGCCGGGATTGGAGTAGTGGAACAGCCGGCCGGGCGGATGCGGCGCCGGGCTCAGGATGTCGGCCAGCCCAGGCCGGAGCTCACCGGGGCTCCGTTCCCACCACGGCCCCGGGGTCTCCGAGGCCAGGCCAGCGGTGTGCGCGAGCAGCTGGGCGATCGTCGCGCCCGCCGCCTCGCCCGCGTCCAGGTGCTTGCCCAGCGGGTCGGCCAGGTCCAGGCGGCCCTCGTCGCGCAGCCGCATGACCAGCACCGCGATAAACGTCTTGGTCAGCGAGCCGATGCGGTACTGGGTGCCGCCGTCGGGCTCGTGCCCAGCCAGCATGCTCCGGGACCCGAACCAGGCCTGGCCGCCGTCACGGACCACCGCCGCGGCCAGCGACGGCGTCCGGCCCTCGGCCTGGCCGACGGCGACCCGGTGCGTCAGCGCCCGGCGCGTGGCCGGCAGCAGCCCCGCAGCCGATTCCGAAGATGTGGTCACCGTTGCACCATAGCGGTGACCAGCCACGGAACTACAGATGAAGCCGCCGGGTCACCACGCCCCGCCCGAGATCATGCCCGGACCAGAGGCTGAAGTGACTGCCGATTTCGAAATAGTCGGAGACGTCGTCGCCGATGACCCGCAGCGTGACCATGATCTGAGGGCTGCCGACCCGGAACGGCTCGCCCTCCTCGCCGTCGACCAGGGCCTGGAAGACCTGGCTGCGGTGGGTCTCGCTGTTCTCGGCGCGCAGCACCATCCGGTGCGAGCCGAAGCTGAGCTTCGAGCGCGCGTCGCCGTCATCGTCCGCGAAGGGCGTCACCAGGGCCTGGTATTTGAACCTCTGCATGCCCGCCACCACCTTCGGAGCGCTTCTATCGTAACCCGATACGCTCCGGCGCTGAAGGGGTCAGCCAGCGGGCGGCGGCACCACCACGGTCCCGGTCGCGGTGACCACGACGACCGGCTCGGCGAGCACCGTCGCCGCCGAGTCGCCCCGCGCCGGATCGGCCCGGCATACCACCTGGGCCTCGAACCGTACCTGGCGGCTGCGGCGCCCGACCGCGGTGACCGTGGCCGTCACCTCGATGACGTCACCGGCCCGTACCGGCGCGCGGAACTGCACGTC
>DAIOWL010001365.1:0-1853 GCA_036758545.1 Streptosporangiaceae bacterium
GGTCTCGAAGTGGCGCGGAAGATCGCCGTCGGAACGCCACGCTACGTCCCTGATCGTGACACGCCCCCCGCTGTCCATCGTGGTGAGATTCGACTCGGCGTAGGTGCCCAGCCCGTGGGTGAGGTGGTGCGCCTCCAGCCAGGGAATGACCGCCTGCATGCTGTCCGGCACCGAGGGCTGGGCGGCGGCGTAGCCGAGCGCGGCTAGGTAGCAGGCCAGCACGGCCGCCGAGGCGCCCGCCAGCGCCGGCTTCAGCCGCCCTGGCACCCCGGCCAGCTGCGCCGGGACCATGCGCCCGGCCAGGACGGCGCCGAAGGGCAGCACGGCCAAGATCTCCCGGGTGTCGAACAGCCCGAAGGCAACGATGCTGACCGAGTAGGCCCCCACGTTGACGGCGATCGCCGTGGCCAGGACGGGGGAGACCAGGTCGCCGGGATCGAGGAAATACCGGAACGCGCGGAAGAATCCCCACACCGCCAGGGCCACGCCGACCAGGTGCACCGCGGCGAGGGCGACCCCGACGCCTACCGGCAGGCCGCCCAGGGCGGGCCCGAACGGAGAATTCTGCGAAATATGAAAGAAGTCGGCGCCGTAGATGTTGAGGATTCCCTCCAGCGCCACCACGAAGCGACGCGGAAAGGTATGTAGCGGCGCCAGCGTCGCCGACATCACCGGGGTGACCTGGTATCCGTGTAGGGCGCTGATCAGCCGCACGGCGAGCTCGGCCGCGGCGAACGACAGGACAGCCGCCGCGATCAGGGACAGCTCGTACCACTGGGAGGCCAGGGACTTACGGTGGCGCAGGACGGCCAGCAGGGCGCGGGAACCGCAGACCAGGGCGAGCGGCACGGCCGCGTCGAGCAGTGCCACCTGATCGGCGATGATGACCCAGGACAGCACGATGCCGACCGTGACCGGGACGTACCAGCGGCGCGGCGCGCGGTCCAGCAGCAGGAACAGGAGGAGCAGCGGGAGCTGGGTGCCCAGGTGGTCGGGCTGGGAGAGCAGCAGGTGGGTGGCGTTGCCGAACTGGGGTGCGAGCATGATCCCGGCCGCGACCAGCAGGCGGATCAGCCCGTCCCGCCCGGTCGCGCGCCCCCTGGCCAGCAGGCCGGCCGCCAGCACCAGCAACGTATAGGTGCTGGCGCCCCCTATGTGGACGACATCGGCACCGAGACCCCGGATCAGCTCGATGAGCGCGTACTGAGGGATTTCGGTCGTGTAGTACGTCACGTCCCCGAGGGTCCAGCCGTGCAGCAGCCAGTTCCCGTGCAGCATGTCCCAGGCCTGCAGCGCCTGGTCCGCGCCGTCCGAGGTAGCGGGATAGGTCCTGGACATCCGCAGGTAGGCGATAAACAGGACGACGGCGGCCACGGCAAACCCGGCCAGCCATGCCCACCGGGCCAGGCGTCGGCGTCCGAGTTCTTCCTCGGTCATATCCCGAGCGGGAACGCCGCCTCGGACGTCCTGGACGGAGCTCTGGCCTGACGTATCGGCGGATCCTCTAACCACGCCCAGACGTTAGCAGAAGCGGACGTGAGCAGAAGCGCGAGCGATACCCTAAACACCAGCCGATGGCGTTGAATGATAACGTCTAGCGGCAGCTAGGCGGGGTGTTCTGTGAAGGTAGGTGGACGGGTACCGGCATGAGCTCCCCGTCGGGCGAAATCAGGGTGAACCCACGGATGGAAGCATGCAGAGAGTTACCGCGAAGGACCGGACGCTCCTTCCCGACCCTGAATCCGCCGCTGAGTCCACGGAATCCAGCGGGGATGGTACCCGCGATACTGGCGGACGTCTCCGGGAGCTGAACCCGTCGCTGGTCGCGCTGATCACCTGGCTGGTCTGCCTGC
>DAIOWL010001366.1:0-1852 GCA_036758545.1 Streptosporangiaceae bacterium
TGGCACAGATTGTCGTGATGGGGGCCGGGCTCAACGGCTTGACCACGGGCATGCTGCTCGCCCGCGACGGGCACCAGGTCACCGTCCTGGAACGAGACGCCGCAGGCCCGCGCGGCCGGGCCGGGGACCTGTGGCAGCGGTGGGACCGCCGCGGGGTGAACCAGTTCCGCCAGCTCCATTTCATGCTGCCCCGCTGGCGGGCCGTGATGGAGCGGGAACTGCCCGAGGTAATCACCGGACTCGAAGACCTGGGCGGCGTCCGCACCAGCATGCTCGGCACCCTGCCGGACGAGATGACCGGCGGCAAGCGCGACGGCGACGAGCGCTTCGAGACCGTGACCGGGCGCCGGCCGGTGCTGGAGGCCGCGGTGGCGCACGTCGCCAAGCGCACCGACGGCCTGACCGTCTGCCGGGGCGTCGCGGCCACCGGCCTGGTCACCGGGCATGAGGCTATGGCCGGGGTGCCGCACGTCACCGGCGTCACCGTCGGGGGAGCCACCGTGGTCCACGCCGACCTCGTGGTCGACGCCACCGGCCGGCGGTCCCCGGTGAGCGGCATGCTCGCGGCCATCGGCGCCCGCCGTCCGGACGAGGAGAAGGAGGACTGCGGGTTCGTCTACTACGCCCGGCACTTCCGGTCGGCGGACGGCTCCTGCCCGCCCGCCAGGGAACGGCTGCTGCAGCACTTCGAGGGCGTGTCGATCCTCACCCTGCCGTGCGATTCCGGGACCTGGGGCGTGGCCTTCGTGACCTCCGCCCGGGACAAGGAACTCCGCGTGCTGCGCGCGGTGCCCGCCTGGGAAGCCGCGCTGAGCCTGTTCCCCAGCGTCGCGCACTGGGGCGACGCCCAGCCGATCACCGGCGTGCAGGTGATCGCCGCGATCGAGGACCGGCACCGCAGGCACGTGGTCGACGGCGAGCCCGTCGTCACCGGCCTGGCCGCCCTCGGCGACGCGTGGGCCTGCACCAACCCCTCGCTCGGCCGGGGCGCCTCCATCGGGCTGCTGCACGCCTGCGCGCTGCGGGACCTGCTCCGCGAGGTCAGCCCGGATGAGCCGGAGCGCCTGGCCCGCCGGTTCGACGAGGCCACCCAGGCCACGGTCGGCCCCTTCTACCGGGCCACGCTCGAATTCGACCGGCACCGGCTGGCCGAGATCAACGGCGAGATCACCGGCCAGCCGTACCAGCCCGCCGACCCGGCCTGGGACTTCAGCAAGGCCCTGTACGCGGCGGCGGCGTGCGACCCGGACGTGCTGCGCGCCTACACCTCGGTGGCGGCGCTGACCGCCATGCCGGCCGACGTGCTGGCCGAGCCGGGCATGCTGGACAAGGTGATCTCGGTCGGCTCGACGGCGCCCCGGTACTCCGCCCCGGCCCCGGCCCGGGCCGAACTCCTCGCCGCCCTCGGCGGCTAGACCCGCCGGCGGCGGCCTCCCGCGCAGCGCACGCAGGTGACGGCGGCGGGGCGGGCCGCCAGCCGTTCGGCCCCGATCGGCTGCCCGCACCGGTCGCACACCCCGTACCGGCCCTCGGCCAGCCGCCGCAGCGCGTCGTCCAATGCCGCCACCTGTTCCCGCGCCGCCTCGAGCAGGGCGGCGGCGTGCTGGCGCTCGAACGCGAGCGTCGCGCCCTCCGGGTCGTGCTCGTCGTCGGTCCCGGCCGCGCTGGCCGCCTCGGCCAGCGCGGCGAACTCCCGCTCCAGCGCGGCCACCCGCTCCCGCGCGCGGCCGCGCTCGGCCAGCAGCAGGTCCCGCTCCGGTTCCATGACCCCAATCTATGATCCCTGGGTGACCAGCAAATGGGCCGAACGGGCCCGGTCCTCGCCCTACTACCCGGCTCTGAGCCACCCGGT
>DAIOWL010001367.1:0-1851 GCA_036758545.1 Streptosporangiaceae bacterium
GGCTTACAGTGGAGACATGAGGGTCAGTTTCACCTGCGCGGCCGCGCGAGCTATCGGCTCGCCGGTTGCCGCTGCCTGACCTGACGAATTTCGTGCTGGCGACCGGAACGGTTCGCTAGCGCCCTTGCGATCATGTCTGTCGATGGCCGCGCCAGCGGTTCCTTTCCGGTGCCGGAAACCAGAAAGGACCTGTGCCATGAACGTGACAGAAACGATCCGGACCTTCCTCGAGTTCTTCGGCGACCGGGATCACCAGGTAGTGCCGGGCAGCTCGCTGGTGCCGCCCGACGGTGACCCGGTGCTGTTCACCACCGCGGGGATGCATCCGCTGACCCGGTACCTGGAAGGCCGCCCCCATCCGCAGGGCAGGCGGCTGGCCGGCGTGCAGCGCTGCCTGCGCACCACCGATCTGGACGAGGTTGGCGATGACCGCCACCTGACCGTGTTCCAGATGCTGGGCTCCTGGTCGCTGGGCGACTACGACGGGCCGCAGAGCCTGCGCTGGGGCTGGGAGCTGCTCACCGACGGTTTGGGCATCGGCCGGAACCGGCTGCACGCCACGGTGTTCGGCGGCGATGACCAGGTGGGCCCCGATCTGGCGTCGTGGCAGACCTGGGGCGAGCTCGGCGTCCCGGTCGAGCCGCTCGGGCCGGACAACTGGTGGTCGAATGGCCCGACCGGCCCGTGCGGACCGGACTCGGAGCTGTTCGCGTGGACCGGCGACGGCCCGCCGCGGGGCACGCCGGGCACCGATGAGCGCTGGATGGAGCTGTGGAACCACGTGACGATGAGCTACCGGCGGCACGACGACCACAGCCTGGAGCGGCTCCCGCAGCGCAGCGTCGATACCGGGATGGGCCTGGAGCGGCTGCTGATGATCGTGCAGCACCAGCCCTCCGTGTTCGGCTGCGACCTCTTCCGGCCCTGGACGACCGCGCTCTCGGGCCTGTGGCAGCCCGACCAGGGGTCGCTGCGCCTGCTCACCGACCACCTGCGATCCAGCATCGTGATCATCGGCGACGGCGTCACCCCGTCCAATACCGGCCGGGGCTACGTACTGCGCCGGCTGCTGCGGCGTGCGCTCACCGTGCTGTGGCGCCCAGACAGCACCAGGACGCTGGATGATCTGCCTGCGTCGCTGATCGAGCAGACCCAAGCGCAGTTCGGCCAGTGCGAGAAACACGGCGTGATTCGCGACGTGCTCCGCGGCGAGGAACGCAGGTTCGCAGACCTGCTCACCCGAGGCCGCAAGCTAGTGGCCCAGCTCGGCCCCGGGCGGCCCCTGACAGAGGCGGACCTGCGGTACCTGCACCAGACGCACGGCCTCCCGCCGGAACTGGTCATCGAGCTGATGGACTAGCCGCGCGCCGCGGCCGGGGAGGCGGTGCGCAGCGGCGCGAGCGCGGTGCTCCAGGCGATGACCTGGTCTATCAGCGTGTCCAGCCAGGCGGCGTGGTGGTCGCCTGGCCTGAAGACGGCGTAGTTCTCGAAGTCGGTCAGCAGCGACAGCGTGACCTGCTGGCGCACGTCGGCTATCTGCAGTTCCGCGCAGGCCAGCCGCAGGTGCTCGGCGGCCCGGGCGCCGCCCGCGAGGCCGTAGGAGACGAACCCGGCCGCCTTGTTGTTCCACTCGGCGTACAGGTAGTCGAGGGCGTTCTTGAGCACCGCTGAGGTGGAGTGGTTGTACTCGGGGGTGACCATGATGAACCCGTCGAGCGGCGCGATCGTCGCTGCCCACCGCCTGGTGTGCTGGTTGTGGTACTGGCCCATCGACGGCGGCAGCGGCTCATCGAGGTGCGGCAGCGGGTGATCGCGCAGGTCAATCAGCTCGAACTCGGCGTCGCCGCGGCG
>DAIOWL010001368.1:0-1850 GCA_036758545.1 Streptosporangiaceae bacterium
TCAATGCCACCGGCACCGCCACCAACGCGTGGTTCTCGGTAACCGATCTGTTCCTCATCGGCCTGGCGTGCCTGGCCTTGCATCAAGCCGGCATCGGGAGCGCCTGGGTCAGGCGCCGCTAGTTACCGGCTGATCCGCCTGGTGCGGGGCGTCGGCGGGTCCCGCACCAGGCAGAGGCCTCACCAGTAGTGCCGGCGGCCGCCGATGGCGCGACCGGTGGAGCCGAGCAGCAGGGCGATCAGCCCGAGGACGAGGACGATGATCCCGATCGTCCATACGATCGCGATATGGGTGAGAAAGCCGATGACCAGCAGGATGATTCCGAGGACAATCATGATCTCTCCTAAGCCGCGCAATGGCGGCCCTGGAATTCCGCCAGGTGCTGTCAGGAGGAGCGATCCGATGGGAAACCGGAGGCGCGATAACAGGCACCGGCGTATGGGCAGCCGCGAGTTTCTCGGCGGCGCGGTTGAGCTATAGGTCTGTCTCCCGCAAATCCGGCCCGCCAAACCTGTCAGTTTTCGCTGTCCGCTCGGATGGCATTGCGTACCACTTCCGCGGAGACGATCGCGAGCTTGCGACGTTCGGTCCTCGCCTGGGCCCTGAGCTGGGCGTAGGCGTCATGGGCGGTGAGGCCCTGCTGGCCGATGAGCACGCCCTTGGCCTGTTCGATGATGGCCCGCGAGTTGAGCGCTGACTGCAGCTGGGCGGCCAGTTCGGTCTGCTCCTCGCCGAGCAGCATGCTGGCGATGAGCAGGGCGGCCAGGTCGGTGAACGCGAGCAGTGCGAGCTCGGCCTCGGCGGACCAGGGGCGGCGTTCTTCGGATGTGACGGCTACGACGCCCACGGCGTCCTGGTTGTAAGGGATGGGGCTGGCCAGCACGGCCCGGATCCCGCGAGCGACCGCGTGCTTGCTGAAAGACGGCCAGCGCATGTCGTGGATCAGGTCTTCGGCACGCACCAGCTCCTTGTCATCGAAGGCCGCGATGCACGGACCTTCCTGGTGGCGTATCTGCAGTTCTTCCAGATGCCTCATCCGCTCGTCCGATACCGCGACGTTCAGCAGATGGTGATCGACGTCGGCCAGCATCAGCCCGGCGCCGTCCACATTGAAGATCGCGTGCGTGGTCTGGACGATCTGGTGCATCGCCTCTTCGACCCGCATCTCTCCGAACCGCAGCTTGCCGAGCTCGTTCAGCGCACGGCGCACATCCTGTATCGAGACGCTCATCTGTTCCGCTCCCGGTAGTCTTCACGCGCTGTACTACCCGTCGATAACGGTTCTATCTCGCAGTGAGCGTCGAGACCGGTCAGCTTGAGGACGCGGCGCACGCCGGGTGCCGGACGACGGATGACCGGCCGGCCGGCGCCCGGCAGCCGCTGCCCGGCGCCGGCGATCAGCCTCGCCGACCCGCAGTCCATGAACTGCGTCCCGCTCAGGTCGAAGACGAGTCGGCCGGGGCCGTCCCGCAGAGCCCGCGCCAGCCGGGCCGCGAGATACGGCATCGTCACCAGGTCAAGCTCTCCCTTGATGACGATCGTGGTTACTCCCGGGCGGGCTTCCACCTCGATCGTGACCCGGTCATCGTGTGCCAGCCCCGCGGGATCCGGTGGCCCGTTTTCATGGGCCGCGGGGTTGTCTGGGCCGCTCATCAGCCGCGCTCCGGCTGGGGACGAACGGCGACGGCGGAAGCGGAGCATTGCCATGTCATGAGGCTCCCATTCAGCAGCATCGAACAGGATCAAGCCGGCTGCTGTCAGGAGGCTTCTTCCTGCCGGAAGCCAGGAAGCTGCGGGGCCAGCATCGACCGTGCGGCGGGCCGCAGGGGTCTGGGCGGCATCATGACTGC
>DAIOWL010001369.1:0-1845 GCA_036758545.1 Streptosporangiaceae bacterium
CCAACATCCGGCAGTCTCGCTCAAGGCAAATTGTGGCTCATTAGTCAGGGCCCCCCACGTATGGCCGGCTGACCTGAATATTTACACATCGCCGTCATGAAGGCGGCCGTCCGCTAGTAACTCCTTATGCGCGTCGGTGCTGGATGTGGAGACGTCCTCCTGATGCGGTTGTCGGGTTCGGTATCCCAGCGCATCAAGGAGGACGTCCATGAGTGACGGTAGTGGCTTGTCCCGGGGGGACCGCAACCGGAACGCGCGGCTGGCGCGGCTTCGGCAGCTGCTGCCCTTTGATCATGCGATCGTGGGCATCGACTTGGCTGATGATAAGCAGGCCGCAGTGGTGACGGATCACGATTCGCGGGTGATCGCCCGGCGGCGGGTCAGTGCCCGGGCGTGGGAGCTGGGCGATCTGCTGGACTGGGCGGTGGCGAAGGCGTCCGCGGCGGGTTTCGCGTCGGTGACGGTGGCGTGCGAGCCGACCGGGCACCGGTGGCGGGTGCTGGATCAGCTCGCCGCCGGGCGGGGGCTGGCGCTGGTGTGCGTGCAGCCGCTGCTGGTCTACCGGTCCCGCGAGGGCGAGGACCTGACCCGGGACAAGTCCGACCCCAAGGACGCGGTGCTGATCGCGCGGCTGGCCAGCGAGCTGCGCTGTTACGAGCCGGAGCGCGCGGATGCGGTATGGGCGCGGCTGCGTCACCTGGGGGCGCGCCGCCGCCAGCTGACCACCGATGCCACCGCGCAGGTCAACCAGATCCGGGACCTGCTGGAATGCGCCTGGCCCGCGGCCCTGAGCGCGTCGGGCAGCCCGTTCCGGTCGACGACCTGGTGCGCGGCGCTAGCCGTCGTGCTGGACCGCTGCGCCGGTGACCTGGGCCGCGTCCGCCGTCTTGGCCCGGCCCGGTTCGAGGCCGCGGTCCGCCGCGAGCTGCCCCGGTGGGGCGCGGTCCGCCCGTGCCTGCGGATCGTGCGGGCGGTCTTCGCTGCGCTTCGTGACCCGGCCGGGGTGATGGTGCACCGCCCGGGCGCGCTGGAACGCGCGCACCTGGCGCTGGGCGACTGGCGGGATACCTGCGCCCGGCTGGCCGGCGCCGAGGCCCGGATGGTCGCGGTCCTGGATGACCTCGGCCTGACCGCCCTGGTCACCACGATCGCCGGGCTCACCCCCGTCGGCGCCGCCGCGATCCTCGCCGAGACCGGCGACCCGGCCCGGTTCGCCTCACCGAGGTCGCTGGTCAAGCACGCCGGGCTGTGCCCGCGAGACAACGCCTCCGGCGAGCACCAGGGCAAGACCTCCATCTCCGGCCGCGGCCGGCCCGGGCTGCGGCTGGCCGCCTGGCGGGCCGTCTGGGCGGCGATGCCGAACAACCCGGTGATGGCCGCGCGGTTCGCCTACCTGACCACCCGCCAGGACAACCGGCTGGCCCGCCAGCAGGCCCGCACGGCCTGCGCCGCAGCCCTGCTGCGCTGGATCTACGTCGTCGTCACTCACCGGGTGACCTGGGATCCCGCCATCGCAGCCGGAGGTGCATCGCTGCAGCACGCCGCCTGAATCAGGCAACCTGAGCGTTCCGACCACAGCCAGCGGCAGCCCAGCCGCGGCGATCAAAGACCCGGGCGGGGCGAGCCCGGACGTCCCTCGAGGAACCTACCTCGCGCAGAAGCATGGGCAGCCCCGCCCGTCTCCTCACCGAGCTCGATTCACGCTGTCGGGAACAACCCGCTTGAAAGCTAGGCAGAGCACGAGGAGACGGCGGGGCACCCGCCCGACTTGACACACGCCGCGTTACGGTGCTTCTGCCGCATAGGGCGCGCCCTGGTCAGGCGAGATCTTGATGCTACGGCCGC
>DAIOWL010001370.1:0-1844 GCA_036758545.1 Streptosporangiaceae bacterium
CGAGTTCGGTCTCCAGTTGCTGGCGTGACCATTGTTCTGACACGGCGCGGCCGAGAATGTCAGCCTGGGTGCGCGGCGCGAGCCCGCCGGCGGGCTGGTCCAGGTCGAGGTTGGCGGGGAACGGGTAGCCTTCGGCGCACCACGTGGCCCGGTCGATGACCCACGGATCATCGAATGCGCCCGCCAGCACCACGATGCCGGGGCCGTCGAGCAGGGCGCGGGCCAGTTCGGCTTCAACCCGCGGTCGGCACGCCGGGCGGGAAAGCTGCTGCCGCAGCCGCGCTCCGTCGTAGACGAGCACGTTCTGCTCGACCGTACTGGCGTACGGGTAATCGGCCAGGTCCGTCTTCCGGCTCACCAGGTCGATGAGGTCAGTCAGACGGCAGTCATCGGCTGACAGGTACCCTGGCGCGGCATCGAACGTCATCCGCTTGCCCCTCGAGGATGGTCATGCGCGATCCCCTCAGGGAGGGAGCGGCTGCGCCAGGCGGGATCGGCCACGGCCTGCGGCTCGCGGCCGCAGAGCACGTCGAGGACGCCGCGGGCGGCGGCGGTGAAGGTCGCCGCGGTGGCCCGCCGGCTCAGCCCCATCAGGTGCGGGGTGAGGACGACATCGGGGTGGCCGTACAGCGGGTGGCGTCCGGGCGGCTCGGGGTCGAACACGTCCAGGCCGACACCTGACAGCCGTCTGTCCGTCAGCGCCCGCCACACGGCGTCGGTGTCGACGAGCCCGCCGCGGCCGCAGTTGACCAGGACCGCGCCCGGCCTGACCCGGGCCAGGAAAGCGTCGTCGATCAGGTGCCTGGTCTGCTCGTTCAGCGGAAGGTGCAAAGTGATGACGTCGCTGCGCGCCGCGAGGTCGCCGAGGCGAGCGCAGCGTACGTCGGCGGGCGGCTCGCTAACCGGATCGTAGGCCAGGACCCGCATCCCGAAGGCCGAGGCCAGCGCCGCGGTCCGGCGGCCGATCCGGCCAAAGCCGATCACGCCCAGCGTGGCGCCGTCGAGGTCCCCGACGCTGACACCGGCGCGCTCGGCCCAGCGCCCGTCGCGGACCATCGCGGTCAGCGGGCCGAACCGCTTGACCAGGTGCAGTGCCATGCCGATCGCGCCCTCGGCGACAGCGGCGGCGCCGGCCCCCGGGGTGACCACCACGGCGACCCCCCGGGCCGTCGCGGTCGGCACATCGATCAGGTCGGTACCGACCCCGGTCCTGGCGATGACGCGGAGCGCGGGCGCCCGGCCCAGCAGCGCCCGGTCGACCCGGGCGTCGGCCCGGGCGATCGCGCCCTCGGCGACGGCGACGTCGGCATCGCCGGGTGTGGCGACGAACCGGCAGTGCCCGTCGAGCACGCCGGACACCAGGTCCGGGTCGACGGAACCCAGCGCCACCACGACCGGCAGGCCGCCGATCCGCTCATGGCTGGGCATCAGGCGTGCCCGAACGTGGCGCCGGGAACCGGGGCCACCTTGTGCCAGGCGCCGTCCCGGGCCGAGGCCGCTGTCGCGGCGATGACCTCGGCGTCCGCGTGCGCTTCGGCGATGGTCGAGTTGCACCGCTCGCCGCCGCCGACCGCGACCAGGAACTTCCTGGCCTCGATGACCTTCAGGTCGTCGTAGCTCATGCTGTTGCCGGGGCCCGGCTGGAACCGGCCGTAGTCGCCGAAGGCGGCGTTGCCGAGGACGGTGGTGTAACCATGATCAGCACCGCCGCGGCCCAGACAGAGCCGCAGCTCGTTCATCTGCTCGAAGTTCCAGACGGCAGAGCCGTCCGTGCCGTAGATCTCGAAGCCGAGCGAGCACTGCGGGCCGACGCTGACCCGGGACGCCTCCAGGGTGCCGACGGC
>DAIOWL010001371.1:0-1839 GCA_036758545.1 Streptosporangiaceae bacterium
CCGGACGCGAGCGACGTCGCCGCGCTCTGGCTGCTGCCCGCGGCCGGCGGCGAGGCCCGGGTGGTGGCCGCGCTGCCGGGCGGCGTCACCGTGGCCGAGGTGGCCAGGGACGCCGGCGCGATCGTGGTCGGCGCTCCCGTGCTGGCCGCCGCGGGCAATGGCGACAGCGCCGCGGACGACACACGGCTGCGCCAGGAGCGCAAGGACGCCGGGATCACCGCCATCCTGCACGAGTCCGCGCCGGTCCGGTTCTGGGATCACGACCTGGGGCCCGACCAGCCCCGGCTGTTCGCCGTCGATCCCGACCAGGTGCAGGAAACGGAGATCGGGTGGGCCGGCGGGGACAAGGAGCCGGCGCTGGCCGACACCGCCGTCGAAGCGGCCGAAGGGGCCGAACGGGCGGCGAATCCCGCCCGCCTTCGCGACCTGACGCCCGAGCCGGGGCGGGCGCTGGACGGCGAGCCGTTCGAGCTGACGCCGGACGGGGCCTCGGTGATCACCGGGTGGTGGCTGTGGGAGCCAGCCGGCGAGTCGCGCTGCGAGCTGGTCGCGATCGACGTGGCCAGCGGCAAGCGCCGGGTGCTGCTGTCGGTACCCGAGTACGACTTCGAAAACCCGCGGGTCTCGCCCGACGGGCGGTACATCGCCTGCCTGCGGGAGCGGCACGCCACCGGCAGCCGGCCGGTCGACCTCACCGTGGTCCTGCTCGACGCCGGGGCCGACGCCGCGGACGCGGCCGGCGCCTCCGGGCCCGGCCGTGACCTGCTGGCCGGCTGGGACCGCTGGCCGAACGCACTGGCCTGGGCGCCCGACTCGAGCGCGCTGTACCTCACCGCCGACGACGGCGGGCGGTGCCCGGTCTTCCGGGTCGAGGTCGGCAGCGGCGAGGTCACCCGGGTGACCCCCGACGACGGCGCGTACACCGACCTGAACCCCGACCCGGACGGCCGGTACCTGTACGCGCTGCGGGCCGCCGTGGACTCGCCGCCCACCCCGGTGCGCATCGATCTGACCACCGGCGCCGAACCCGGCGCGCTCGACTGCCCCGGCGTCCCGGTCACGCTGCCGGGCCGTCTCGAGGAGGTCACCGCCACCGCGGAGGACGGCCAGCCGGTCCGGGCCTGGCTCGTGCTGCCCGAGGGCGCCGCGGCGGACCAGCCCGCGCCGCTCCTGCTCTGGGTGCACGGCGGCCCGATGAGCAGCTGGAACAGCTGGTCGTGGCGGTGGAACCCGTGGCTGATGGCCGCCCGCGGCTACGCCGTGCTGCTGCCGGACCCGGCGCTGTCCACCGGATACGGGCTCGATTTCATCGCCCGCGCGCACCGCGAGTGGGGCGCCCGGCCGTACGCCGACATCATGGCGGTCACCGACGCCGCGCTGGCCCGCCCGGACCTCGACGCGGACCGGGTCGCCATGATGGGCGGCTCCTACGGCGGCTACATGGCGAACTGGATGGCCGGCCACACCGACCGCTTCAAGGCGATCGTGAGCCACGCCGGGCTGTGGGCGCTGGACCAGATGTTCGGCACCACCGACCACCCGATGTTCTGGCGGCGGCACTTCGGCGACCCGCTGACCGACCCTGAGATGTACGAGAAGAATTCACCGCACCGCCACGTCGCCCAGATCCGCACGCCGATGCTGGTCATCCACGGGAACAAGGACTACCGGGTGCCGGTCGGCGAGGCGCTGCGGCTGTGGTCGGACCTGTACTGCCACGGCGCCGAGACCAAGTTCCTCTACTTCCCGGACGAGAACCACTGGATCCTGACCCCCGGCCACGCGCGGATCTGGTACGAGACCGTCTTCGCCTTCCTGGCCCAGCACGTCCTCGGCCAG
>DAIOWL010001372.1:0-1832 GCA_036758545.1 Streptosporangiaceae bacterium
ACAGCCCGGTCCGGCGCCGCTCCCGGCGCAGCGAGGCCGCGATGACCTCCAGCGGTGCCTTCTCTGACTGAGCGTTCGTCATATAAGTCGATCCGTTCGGTTTGACGAACAGCGGTATAGGTGTTCAAAATATACTTCATGCGTTCGATATGGCGAACCCTTGACCGCCGCGGGCTAGCTGACATCGGGCTGACCTGCCTGGCCGTGTTCTTCATCGGCCTGTCCTACGGCGCCATCGCGGTCGCCTCCGGGTTCCCGCTCTGGGTGCCGGCCGCGCTGAGCGTGCTGGTGCTGGCCGGCGCGTCGGAGTTCCTGTTCATCGGGATCGTCGCGGCGGGCGGCAGCCCGATCGCCGCGGCCCTGGCCGGCCTGCTGGTGAACTCCCGTCACCTGCCCTACGGCCTGGCGCTGCCTCCGGGCGTAACCGGCCGGCGCTGGGGCCGGCTGTTCGGGACCCACGTGATGAACGACGAGAGCGTGGTCTTCGCCCTGGCCCAGCCGGATCTTCCGGCCAAGCGCGCCGCCTACTGGGCGTGCGGCCTCGGCGTGCTGGCCTGCTGGCCCGGCGGCGCGGTGCTCGGCGCGCTGATCGGATCCGTGGTGCACGACACCAACGCGTTCGGCCTGGACGCGATGTTCCCCGCGGTGATCCTGGCGCTGATCGTCAAGGACCTGCGGGACGCCAGGACGCGGCGCGCCGCGCTGGCCGGCGCGGCCATCGCGCTGGTCGCCACCCCGTTCCTGCCCGCCGGGCTGCCGGTGCTGCTGGCCCTGGCCGCGGTGGTGCTGACGTCATGAAGGAGCCCACCACGCTGGTCGTGGCCGGCATGGCCATCCTGGCCGCCGGTACTTACGCCGCGCGCCTGTCCGGCCAGGTGCTGCGCGCCCGGATCACGTTCCCGCCCCGGGCCGCCAAACTGCTCGAGGCCGCCGCCGTGATCCTGCTGGCCGCCCTGGTCGCCACCACGGCCCTGACCGAGGGCCACGGCTTCTCCGGCTTCGCCCGCCCGGCCGGCGTCCTGGTCGCCGGCGTCCTGGCCTGGCGCAAGGCCCCCTTCCTCGTCGTCGTCCTGGCCGCCGCCGCTGTCACCGCCCTGCTCCGCCTCCTCGGCGTCAGCTGACCCCGCTCTCCTCGGCCCCCGCTCTCCTCGGCCCCCGCTCACCCCTGCAGGTAGCGGTCGACGGCCTCGACCTTGGCGGTGAGCGCGCCGGTCACGCCGGGCCGGATGTCCGCCTTGAGCACCAGGCTGACCCGCGGCGCCCGGGCCGCGACGGCGTCCACCGCCCGTTTGACCACCGCCATCGTCTCGTCCCAGTCGCCCTCGATCGTGGTGAACATGGCGTCGGTCTGGTTCGGCAGCCCGCTCTCCCGGACCACCCGGACGGCCTCGGCCACCACCTCGCCGACCGCCTCCCCGGTGCCGAGCGGCGTAACGGAAAACGCGACGAGCACAGCCCGCTCCTCTCCCTAGTCTTTCGCTAGTCCAGCGATCCTCACGCTACCCAGGCGGCCCGCCCGTCCATGCGCCATGGCTACTGCGTTCATGCAGCCGCAGACGTGTAGCAAAAGCGCCCGCCCTCCAAGGACGCCCGCATCAATTGCCACACCTGTCACGGCGTCCATGATTGCGTGTCCCCGCACCCCTGATAGCGGGAGTTTGACACTCGTTAATCCGCCCGGCCCGCCGTGGCCCTTTCCCGAAGGGCTGGAAGCGCTGCCGAGGTGACCCGCCGGTCGGCGGCCAGGATCGTGGACAGCCACCCCCTGGATTCCGGGATCTGGCCCGTATTTCGGGACGATAATGTCTATCGGCCGCCAGGCAGCCCTCACC
>DAIOWL010001373.1:0-1828 GCA_036758545.1 Streptosporangiaceae bacterium
GCGTGGCGAAGATGAACGCGGCCGGAGCGCTGACGGTCCCGTTACTCAGGACGAATCCGGTGCCGGTGTTGGCCACCTGGCCGGTGGGGCCCGCGACCGAGCCCGCCATGGTCACCCGGACCGTCGGGACCTTGGTCACGGTGCCCGTGCCGGGGGGCAGCGTGTAGAGCGTGGAGGCGTTGACGCCCTGGTCGGAGACCCACAAAGGCGAGACCGGGGAGTGCGAGATGCCCCAGGGGTTCTTCAGGTCCGGGTCGGTCACAGGAGCCCTGCCCGGTATGTCGGAGGCCAGGTTCACCTGGTTCAGCTTCAGATCGTGGTGCCGCGCCTGATGGTGGCCGGAGCTCGCGAACGCCGTGGCGGGCGCGGCGGCCAGAGCCAGCCCGCTGCCGGCCGCGATCAGCATCGCCGCAAGACGCGGCGAAGAACGTCGTGACAACATCACACATCACCTCTAGAACTGAGTGGGTTTCCGCTAGATACGTCGGGCACAGTTTCTCCTTTGTCATGTTTGTCATGGCCGGCGTCGATCGTGAACCGCTCCAGGTGGCGGACCGTACTGGCGGTGCGCATCGGGTTTGCTTCCTTCTGGATTGGGAGTGCTGTCCGGACGTTGGAGATGGCCGGGCTGGTGGTTCTGAGTGTGGGCAACCGCGGCTAAGGTCGCCGGCTCCCGGCGATCTCCTCGGCGGGCGCGGTGGGGGAGCTGTCAAGCGGCCGGGCGCGGGCAGCGCGGCCGGCGGGGATGGCTGCCACCAGGACGGTCCAGCCGAGGAGGGCGAGCGCGGTGATGGTCTCGATGGCCAGGGATTGGGTGACGTATGACGCCGAGATCGACTCGCGGAAGCCGAACAGGCCCACGCCGAGGCTGATGAGCAGGGCGCCGAGCGTGGCGGCGGTGTAGCCGGCGGCGAGCAGCCCGGCCAGCGGCCGGGGCCACGCCAGCAGCACGGCAGCGAGGACGAACCCGGCCACTGCGTCGAGCAGGAACAGCGGCCCGTTGGTCGGGATGTGGCGGTACCCCTCCAGCCACAGATGCAAGTGGATGTACCCGATCCAGGCCAGCAGGGCCGCACAGCCCAGGCGCAGCAGCAATGCGGCGGCCCAGCGGCCGCCCCTTCCCGGTGCCGCGGCACGGCGCGGCGAGGCAAGCCGGCGCAGCCGGGATGCGGTTTGTTCAGTCATGCTCAATTCCTTTCGCAGTGGCGAAACGGATCTGGGATGGGACCTGGCCACCGCGGATGTGAGCCGCGCCTCGCTGGGCCCGTCTGGTGCTGCGGGTTCGCGCCGTCAGCTGTGGTCAGCGGACGAGGTAGGCGGCCACCGCCCGCAGCAGCAGCGGGCGTGCCCGGGCCCACCCGGCGGCCGGGGCGGCCGCGACGATGACGCTGGCGCTGGTCCGTCCCTGGACCAGGCAGGCGACCTCCTGGTAGTGGTGGCCGCCGATCCGGGTGACGTAGTCATCGATGAGGCACGATCCGGTGCCGCCGCGGAACTTGACCCCCTCGGCGGCGGCGTCCTGGCGGGCCGACGCCGCGTCATCGGAGCGCAGCAGCCTGAGCCGGAACGCGGCCCAGCCCTGCAGGCGCTCGCTGCCTTGCCGGGGGGTGGCGTTGAGGTAGAGCTGGAACGCGCCGCCCGGGCTGAGCCGGCCGGCCGAGACGGCGTCGGTGTCCCCGGCGAGCTGGTGCAGCGAGGGCGGGTAAGACAGTACGGCCGTCCCGTTCGGCAGCGCCAGGTGCGGCCACCCGGCTGGCGCCGCCGCGGGGTGCACCGGAGGGAACGCCGGCCCGGGCGAACTCCCCGGTCGGGCGACCGTGACGACGAC
>DAIOWL010001374.1:0-1826 GCA_036758545.1 Streptosporangiaceae bacterium
CCTTGTACATCCGGACCTCGGCGTCGAACCGGCCCGCGGTCTGCGGCGCGCCCTGGACCATCAGGTACCGGCCGACCTGGTCGAACTCGTTGCACAGTCCGTCCGGGAACCGGGAGCAGGCCGAGTTGAGCAGCAGCCGCGGCGTCTCGATCGAGTAGCCGGCCACCGCCACCATGGCCGCCCGCTGGAACCGTTCGCGGCCGTCGCGGACGTAGTGCACGCCCAGCGCCCGCCCGGACTCGCGGTCGATCGCGATCCGGGTCACCATGGCGTCGGCCCGCACCTCGGCGCCGTGCGCCAGGGCGTCCGGTATGTGCGTGATGAGCGGCGAGGCCTTGGCGTTCACCTTGCAGCCTTGCAGGCAAAAGCCCCGGTAGATGCAGTGCGGCCGGTTGCCGAACCGGCCGTTGGTAATGGCTACCGGCCCTACCTTGGCCTCGATGCCCAGCTTCCGGGCGCCGCGCAGGAAGATGTCGCCGTTGCCGCCCACCGGGTGCGGCCGGTAAGGGTAGCCGTGCGGGTCGCCCCACGGCCAGCGTTCCCCGGCGACCGGGAGCTCCTGCTCGAGCTGCTCGTAGTACGGGCGGAGCTCCGGATAGGACAGCGGCCAGTCGGCCCCCACGCCGTCCAGCGTGCGGGTGACGAAGTCGCTCGGGTGGAACCGCGGCGTGTACCCGGCGTAGTGCACCATCGAGCCGCCGACCCCGCGGCCGGAGTTGTTCGAGCCCATCGGCACCGGGTCGGTCCCGCTGATCACCCGCGGTTCGGTCCAGTACAGCTGGTGGGAGCCGGCCTCGTCGCTGACCCAGTCCGTGTCCGGGTCCCAGAACGGGCCCGCGTCCAGGGCCGCGACCCGCCAGCCGGCCCGGGCCAGCCGCTGCAGCAGCACCGATCCGCCCGCCCCGCAGCCCACGATCACCAGGTCGATCTCGTCAGTATCGGCGTACCGCCGCATGCTGTCCCGCAGCCGGTGGTTGGTCCGGGATCCGTCGTTCGGCAGCAGCCAGGCCGATTCGTTCCTGCTGCGCACGCCGGGCATCAGGCTCCCTCCCGGACCGGGTCACCGGACGGCCGGGCGTCCCGGACCTCGAACGGCTCGAGCTTGTCCACGCCGGTGTTCTTGTACCCCCGCGGGTAGGCCGGGCCGGGGAAGCCGATCTCGTTCCAGGCCAGCGGATGGGCGTACAGGGCCGTGCAGGCATACCGTGTCCACAGGCTCCACACGTGGGCCGCGTTCAGCTTGTGCCAGTCCTTGGCCGCCAGGTCCTGGACGGCCTGGATCAGGGCCAGCTGGTCGTCTTCCGGCGCGCCCGCGAACATGGTCCCGCAGCGCCCGGCCGCGTCCTCATCCAGGTAGGCGAGGGTGTCCCGCCAGGCCTGGCCGTCTTCGGGCATGTCGCAGTACCGCCAGCCGTCGGTCTCGCCCGCGGCCAGCCGCGCGTCGACCATGTGCAGGACGGAGATCTCCTGGTTGTCCTGCTGGCCGGTCAGCAGGTTGAGCAGGACGCCGGCGCAGGCGGCCTCGGCGTCGGTGAAGAAGGTGAGCCGGGACGGTGGGCTCAGCCGGGCGGTGACCAGGTCGGCGGTGACCTGGTCCCAGTGCCGGGCCTCGCCAAGCACGTCCAGTCCCGGGAACCGGGGGCGGGGACCGGACTGCTGCTGCTGGTAAGGGCCGGGGTGCCCGGTCACGTCTCGCGCCGCAGGATCGCCGCGAGCAGCCCCATCCCGCCGACCATCGTCACCAGCAGGGGCGCCAGCAGCGGCGGTCCCATCTCCATGTTGTAGCGGGCGTTCGACCAGCCGCCCGGCTTCTGGGCGATGCCGCG
>DAIOWL010001375.1:0-1822 GCA_036758545.1 Streptosporangiaceae bacterium
AGCTGCTGGTTCGGGTCGCCTGCGTTATCAGCCATATCCGTATTTTCTCACCCCGCGGCCGTCATGGCCAGCCGTGATCGCAAAAGCTAGTCCGCAGTGAAGTCATCGGCGACGAAGTCATCGGCGACCGCTAAGCACCGGATCGGCATACTGCGGTCACACCTGCTAGGCTGCGCCCGTCTTGGGGTGTTACGCCTGTGCAGGGGGGAGGCTGATGGGGGACTTTGAGGAGGTTGAACGCCTTCAGGCGGGCATCCGCACCTGGCTCTTGCGGACGGCGCGAAGCGGCCGTCACGAGCTGCGCGGCATCAGCGGTCCGGCCGTGCTGCCGATGCTGTGCGCGGCGGCGTTCGGGCCTGCCCTGGCCGACGCCGACGGCCCGGCTCCCGGCCTGGCCAGGATGGGCGTTCTCGTCTCGGTCGGCGCCGACGTGCTGGCTCATCTTCTGGAGGAGGCGTCCAGCCAGGTCCGTTCGGCGTCTGCGGACGCACCGGACCTGACCCGGAGCCTGGAGGCGGAGATCAGCCGCTCCGTCCGGGAGGTCCTGGACGCGGGCGGCTCGGGCGCCAGTGAGCTGCGCTCCGACATCGCGATGGTCATGCGGGAGATCGACGCGGGCGGCACGGCGTTCCGCACCGCGATCGAGGCCGGCGACGAGGAGCTCGAGCGCGAGGTGCTCGCCGCGCTGGAATCGCTGGGCGCCGAGTTCGGCGATATGGCCTTCATGCTGTCCGACCTGGCCCGTGCGGCCGGCGAGATCCAGGACAGCCTGGGCGGCCAGGACGTCGAACTGCGAGCCGCCCGCGAGCGAGCCGTCCGGCAGTCCGCCGACGTCCGCATGATCCGCGAGGAACTCGCGGTTATCGAGCAGCGGGCCGGCGAGTGGCAGCCGGAGCCGGCCGAACCTTCGGCCTCGGGCCCGCGATGGGACGGCGGCTGCCCGTACCGCGGGCTGCTGCCCTACGACCAGGCCCACGCGGCGGTGTTCTGCGGCCGGGAGCGGCTCACCGCCGAGCTGGCCGGCCTCCTCGCAGGGACCGGGATCGTCATGGTCACCGGCGCCTCGGGCGCCGGCAAGACCTCGCTGCTGCGGGCCGGCCTGGTGCCCGCGCTGGCCCGCGGCGTACAGGTGCCCGGGTCGCAGGGCTGGCCCGTAGTCAGCCTCACCGTGACCGCACGGCCGCTCACCGACCTGGCCGCCGGGCTGGCCAGGCTGGACAACCGGGATCCGGCGGCCGTCAGGCAGCGGCTGGCCGACGCGCCGGGCCAGGCGCACCTGCTGATCCGCGAGCTCACCAGGAACGCCGCCCGGCTGGTGCTGATCGTCGACCAGTTCGAGCGGGTCTTCGCGGCTGACGGAGCGCAGGAGCGGGCCGAGCGGGCCGCGTTCGCCGACGCGCTCAGCGCGGCGGCCGCCCGCCCGGCCGGGCCGCGGGGCGAGCCTCCGGCCCGGGTGGTGATCGCGGTCCGCGGGGACTACTGGGACCAGTGCGCCACCCTTCCGCAGCTGGTCGGGGCCATGGAACGTGATCAGCTGGTGGTCGGCCCGATGCCGGACGCCGGGCTGCGCCGCGTGATCACCGGTCCGGCCGGGGCGAGCGGGCTGCGCGTGGAGAGCAGTCTGATCGAGGCCATGGTGGCCGACACGAGCGCGGCCGGCGCCTCCCTCCCGATGCTTTCCCAGGCCCTGGCGCTGACCTGGGAGAACCGCGAGCACGGCCGGCTGACCAGGGCGGGCTATGACCGGGCCGGCCGGGTGGGCGGCGCCATAGAGGCCGGTGCCGAGGCGGTCTACACCAGGCTGACCGAGGATCAGCGGGCG
>DAIOWL010001376.1:0-1820 GCA_036758545.1 Streptosporangiaceae bacterium
GGCCCGGCGTCCCGCTCAGCGCGGTGCCGTGCCATGTCCAGGTCAGGCCGTCGGCGCTGGTCGCGTACTCGGTGGTCATCTGGTCGGTCTGCAGCGGGTCGTCCAGCGGGTGGCAGGACGCCCACAGGTGCCACAGGCCGCGGTGGTACACGATCACCGGATCCTTCACGCCGGTCTTGGCGTCGCCGGGCAGCACGGTCTGCCGGTTCCTGACGTCGAATTCGGCGGGGTGGGCGGCCTCGGTCACCTCCACCCGCCAGTGCTTGGTGCCCGTGGTCGCGCAGCTCAGGTACAGCCGCCAGCGTCCCTCGGGCGTGCGGACCAGCGCCGGCCGCTCCAGAGATTCGGTGTCCATGGCGTCCTTGCCGATGGTCGCCACGGTCTCGAACCGCTCGCCGTCCGCCGAGCGCGCCACCGCCACCGCGTAACCGCGGCCCTGGGCGATGGGCCGCCGGAGCCGGTAGGCGAGGAAGATCTCGCCGTCGCCCGCGACCGCGCACGGCGCCCCCGCCCAGTACCCGGGGCCGGTGCCGGGCGGTTCGGCGGCGACAACGCCGTGATCGGGCCGGGGGAGCAGCATCGACAGATCTCCTTTATTCATATCGGAATACTAGATAATGCGAGGGCTCACCGCTCGCATCCGTTGGGATCCTAGCGGGATACAGTCGGGCTGATCCTGCTCAATGGCCCGGAGGCAGCATGCCACAGCCCTACCCGCACGGTGAGCTGGTCATCGTCATCGACTGCGCGGACCTGGACCGTTCGGCCGCCTTCTGGTCCGCCGCGCTGGGGTACACGGCCAGCCCGGCCGGAACCGGGCCCTACCGCAGCCTGGAGCCGGAGAGCGGCGCCGGGATCGACGTGCTGCTGCAGCGGGTGCCCGACGCCAAGGGCCAGAAGAACCGGCTGCACCTGGACCTGCGCACGCCCGACGTGGACGCCGAGGTCCGGCGCGTCCTCGACCTCGGGGCGACGCTGCTGACCAGCGAACCCGTCACCGAGGACGGCTGGTCCTGGCACATCCTGGGCGATCCGGACGGAAACGAGTTCTGCGTGCTCCAGCCACCGGGTATCCCATCGGCATGAGCGTGCAACTGAACCACACCATCGTGTCGTGCCGCGACCAGCAGCGGTCGGCGGCGTTCCTCACCGGCATCCTCGGCCTGGCCCCGGCCACCAGGTTCGGCCACTTCCTCGTGGTCGAGGCCGACAACGGCGTGTCCCTGGACTTCGCCGAGACCAGCGGCGCGATAACCGCCCAGCACTACGCCTTCCTCGTCGGGGAGGAGGAGTTCGACGCCGCGTTCGGCCGGATCCGCCAGCAGGACCTGCCCTACTGGGCCGATCCCGGGCGCCGCCAGGCTGGCGTGATCAACACCAGGGACGGCGGCCGCGGCGTCTACTTCGAGGACCCCGACGGCCACCTGCTCGAGCTGCTAACCCGCCCCTACGGCAGCGGCGCCTAGCCAGCCCGCGATCGGCCCGCTGCCGGTCGCCAACGGCCGCCAGCCCGACGCCCACGCCCGCCAGCCCGACGCCTACGCCCGCCTGCCGGACGCCAGCTAGCGCGTTTCAGCTAGCCCGCGCCGCTGCCCGGACCCATCACCCGGTGATCGACATCGTCTCCATCGACAGGTACGTGTGCGCCGCCCAGGACACCGGATCGCGCGCGAAGTCGCGCTGGAGCGCGCGGTCGCGCAGCGCGTTGTCCAGTGCCGCCATGATCATCGACTGGTCGAGCACCAGGTCCCGGTGGCCGACCGCTCCGGTCGTGGGGTTGACCGCGTCGAAGAAGCCGTCCGCCCCGTACACGCCCGGGT
>DAIOWL010001377.1:0-1817 GCA_036758545.1 Streptosporangiaceae bacterium
GACATGCTCGCATTCTGCGGCCAGCACGGCTTCGACCCGATGGCCGAGCTGGGCGCCCTGGGCGGCCCCGGCGGCGGGCCCGGCGCACGAGAGGTCCGGCCGCTGCCGTTCGCCTACGTGTTCGGGCGCTCGCACTTCACGGTGTCCTACTTCGGCGCCAACGTCTATCCGGAGAACGTTGCCGTCGGCCTGGAGCAGCCGGCCGTCAGCGGCTGGGTCACCGGCAAGTTCGTGCTCGAGGTGGCCGGCGACGCCGACGGCAACCCGCACCTTTCCGTCACGGTCGAGCTCGCGCCCGGCGAGACAGCAGACCCAGCGCGCGAGCGCGTGCTCGCGGAGTCGATCCGCACCCAGCTGCAGCGGCTGAACAGCGAGTTCGCCCACTACGTGCCGGCCGGGTACCAGCTGCCGAAGGTCACGTTGCGGCCGGCCGGCGACCCCGGGTACTTCCCGGCCGGCGTCAAGCACCGCTACACGCGGGGAACGAACGGCCGGTCGTGAGCCAGGAAGGTCCAGCTCACCATGCTGGCAGTTAACAGATTCTGGAAATAATTTGCTAGTTTTCTGATTCCAGCGTAGCGTGAGGTTAGGTACCGGACGTCAGTCGGCTGCGGCGGTTAGCTACCCGGGGTTACCGGAGGAGCTCATGAACATCGCACGGTCAACATGATCGTCCGTCTTCATAAGGCTCGTGATGCCGCGCTTCGGCTGACCTCCCGGTACCTGATCGACGCCGCCGGCCAGGATCCTGGCCTGGCGGCAGCGGTGACAGCTCACGTGCGTGCCGCCCGGGCCGACATGACGGTTCCAGGCCGCGGCCGTCCTGACTCCGCCTGCGAAAGGAAGACCTATGTCCGAGCCTGCTGCGCCTCATCCGGATCCGAGTACCACCGCCCCGCCTTCATCCTCCGATGGCACCGTGCCGCCCATGCCGTACCCGGACGGCACCACCGCCCAGGCGCCCTCGTTGCCTGACGGCACCGTCCCGCCCATGCCATCGGAGGCCACGAACGCGCACACGCGAGCATCCGGCTCGGCCAGGCGCTGGCGCAGGAAGATGCGCCGGACCCCGCCGGATGCTGTTTCGCCAGGCTCCTAGTAACCGCGGTCGCGGCGAATCAGCGGGATCCGATGGCGCCCCGCAAGCCCTGCGCCGGTCCTTTCGGGCCGTGAATGGAGCATCAGGTCCGCGCCATGATGTTTAATGAACCTGGTTGTAGTCGAAGTTCGTGTTCGTGTCACAGCGCCTGCGAATTCTGACCGCGGGCGCCGCCGATCCCCAGGCCATGCCTCGGACGGGCAGGCGGTCGCAGCAGCCCAGGATCCACGACCGTGGGTCCTGATGGTCGTCTTAGCAGGAGAAGCACGTGGCTCAGGGAACAGTGAAGTGGTTCAACGCGGACAAGGGCTATGGGTTCATCGCCCCCGACGACGGCACCGCCGACGTCTTCGTCCACCACTCCGCCATCGAGGCTGACGGTTACCGCAGCCTCCAGGACAACCAGCGGGTCGAGTACACCCCGGCCCGCGGGGCCAAGGGCCCGCAGGCCGAGCAGGTCCACCCGATCTGACGGTTAGGTAACGCGACACGGGGGTGGTCCTGCGCGCAGGACCACCCCCGTGTGCTTGATCAGCCGGCCCGTATCCGTGCGTGTGGCGCGAAGTAACCTCCTGATGAGGAGGGTGCACAACGATGGACCAGCATTTTGCCTACGCGATCGACAGGCGCTACCTGCCCGTGCTCGTACCCTTCGGATTGCGACCCGCGAAAGATGGCGTCACGCTTACCGATGGGTCATTCCTGGCGACGTTCGGCT
>DAIOWL010001378.1:0-1816 GCA_036758545.1 Streptosporangiaceae bacterium
GCCGTGGCCGATTCCCAGCTGCGGGCCAACCTGACCCACGCCACGCACGCGATCCGGGCCAAGCGCGCCGGCGCGGTCGCCGAACTGTCCGACTGGGAGGAGCTGCGCCAGGCGGCCAAGGCGATCAAGGACCACACCCTGGCTCACCTGGACACCTACCTGCTCCGGCTGGAGGCCAACGTCACCCGGGCGGGCGGTCAGGTGCACTGGGCGGCGGGCGCGGACGAGGCCAACGCGATCGTGGCCGGCCTGGTCCGCGGCGCCGGCGCCGACGGAATCGTCAAGGTCAAGAGCATGGCCACCCAGGAGACCGGGCTGAACGAGGCGCTGGCCGCCGACGGCATCACCGCGCTGGAGACCGACCTGGCCGAGCTCATCGTCCAGCTCGGCCACGACCGGCCCAGCCACATCCTGGTCCCGGCCATCCACCGGAACCGGGCCGAGATCAGGGAGATCTTCCGCACCCGGATGCCCGATGCGCCGGCTGGGCTGACCGACGACCCGCAGGCCCTGGCCGCCGCCGCGCGGGCGCACCTGCGCCAGGCGTTCCTGTCCGCCCAGGTGGGCGTGTCCGGCGCGAACTTCGCGATCGCCGAGACCGGCTCGCTGGTGGTGGTGGAGTCCGAGGGCAACGGCCGGATGTGCCTGACGCTGCCGCGGACGCTGATCTCGGTGGTCGGCATCGAGAAGATCCTGCCGTCCTGGCGGGACCTCGAGGTGTTCCTCGCGCTGCTGCCCCGGTCCTCGACCGCCGAGCGGATGAACCCGTACACCTCGACCTGGACCGGGATCACGCCCGGGGACGGGCCGGAGAGCTTCCACCTGGTGCTGCTGGACAACGGCCGCACCTCGGCACTGGCCGACCGCACCGGCCGCCAGGCGCTCCGCTGCATCAGGTGCTCGGCCTGCCTGAACGTGTGCCCGGTCTACGAGCGGGCGGGCGGCCACGCCTACGGCTCGCCGTACCCGGGCCCGATCGGCGCGATCATCTCCCCGCTGCTGCGCGGCGTCACCTCCCCGGCCGACGCGTCGCTGCCCTACGCCTCCACCCTGTGCGGCGCCTGCTATGAGGTGTGCCCGGTCGCGATCAACATTCCCGAGGCGCTGGTACACCTGCGGGCCAAGGTGGTCGACGCCAAGAGAGAGAAGAATTTTTCCGCCGAACGGGCGGTGTTCTCGCTCTCCGGACGGGTGCTTCGCTCGCCCCGGCTGCTGGCCGCCGCGCAGCGGGCCGCCTCGGCCAGCCGCAACGTGGTCGCCAGGAAGGGCCGGATCAGGCGGCTGCCGCCGCCGCTGGCCGGCTGGACCGAGACCCGCGACGCCCCCGCCCCGCCGCCGGAATCCTTCCGCGCCTGGTGGTCCAGGACTCGCGGGAGTTCGGGCCCGCCGCCGCAGGCGGCAAGGCCAGTAGGGTCGTCCCCCCCGGAGGCAGGGGAGCCCCGGTCATGAGCGGCGTCTCCCGAGACCAGATCCTGGCCCGGATCCGCGCCGCCAACGGCGCCGCGGGGCGGGCGGCCGGGCCTGCGGGCGACGCCGACGCGGCGTACGAGGCACTGTCCCGCCGGTACCTGCGCGCCCACCACGACCCCGCCGGGCACGACATCGCCGCCCTGTTCGCCGAGCGCGCCGCCGACTACCGCGCCGTCGTGGAACGCGTCCCGGAGCCCGGGCCCGCCGCCCTCGCCTCGGCCATCGCCGGCATCCTGGCCACCCGCGCCGCCGCTGTCCCCGGCCCGTTCGTGGTACCAGACGGGCTCCCCGCCGAATGGCTGGCCGAACTACCCACCGGGATCACGCTGGCTCACGACGAGCCCCC
>DAIOWL010001379.1:0-1816 GCA_036758545.1 Streptosporangiaceae bacterium
GGAGCTGGCGCCGATCCGGGTCAACGCGATCTCCCCCGGGGTGATCGACACCGGAGCGTGGGACGCCTTCGGCGAACAAGGCAAAGCCGACTACTTCGCCGATATGAGCGCCCGCAACCCCGCCCGCCGGATCGGCACCCCCGAGGACATCGCCCAGGGCGTCCTGTTCGCCCTGACCAGCACCTTCCTGACCGGCCAGACGCTGCACATCGACGGCGGCGAACCGCTCACCTGAGCCAAGGGTCCGGGGATGGATCCCCCGGCAGATAAGGAGACAACCATGGGCCTGTCCTGGCAGCAAGGACCGCTGGCACCCGGAGCCGTCGGCCGGTTCCTCGTCCCCGGCCCGCTCCCCGACCGGATGCTGTTCGCCGAGCCACTGCGCCGGCGCATGCAGGTCCGGTTCGGCGGCGCCTGGATCGCCGATAGCGAGGACGTCGTGCTGCTGCACGAGCCCGGCCGCTATCCGGTGGCCTACTTCCCTCTTGCCGCCGTCGCCGACGGCGCGCTCGAGCCCGCCGGGCACACCACCGGGCACGCCGACCTCGGAGCGACCGCCTGGTTTACCGTCCAGGCCGGCGAGCACAGCAAGCCGCGCGCCGCCTGGCAGCACACCGAACTGCCCGACTACGCCAGCGAACTGAAGGGCCGGGTGGCGTTCGCGTGGCGGGCGATGGAGGCCTTCTACGAAGAAGACGAGCGGATCGTCGGCCATGCCGCCGACCCCTACCACCGCATCGATATCCGGCAGACGAGCAGACACCTGACCGTTCGGTACCAAGACCAGGTCATAGCCGATACCAGGCGGCCACTGGCGCTGTACGAGTCCGGGTTCGCGCCCCGCTGGTACGTCCCCCGTGACGACGTCGACCAGGCCGCCCTGACCGCGGCCGACGGCCAGACCTTCTGTCCGTACAAGGGCCTGGCCAGCTACTACGACATCGGCGGTTCGCACCGCGCGGCCTGGTCCTATGAGGATGCCTGGACCGAGGTGCGCCGTGTCTGCGGCCTGATCTCCTTCGAACCGGACAAGGTCGAGGTGGACCTCGACGGCAGCCGGCTCCGGCTCGAACCCGGGCAGAGCGTGATCCCGCACGGCATCGACCGCGAGCTCACCCCGGACGAGATCGCCTCCCGAGGACAGGCATGACGGTCGCGCCCGTGCTGATGTCGGTGAACGTCGGCCTGCCCAAGAACGTGGCCTGGCAGGGGAAGACCGTCTACACCGGCGTGTGGAAATACCCGGTGGACGGCCCGGCGATGGTCCGGCGCCTCAACATCGACGGCGACGGGCAGGGCGATCTGGCCGGCCACGGCGGCGAGCAGCGTGCCGTGCTGGTCTACCAGGCCGGTTCCTATCGTCACTGGCAGCAGCACTTCGGCCGGGACGACCTCGGCTACGGGTCGTTCGGGGAGAACCTGACCGTCGACGGGCTGGCGGACGATGAAGTCTGCATCGGCGACCGGTACCGGATCGGCGCGGCCGAGTTCGAGGTCACCCAGCCCCGGGTCACCTGCTACCGCGTCGGCCTGCGCCTGGGCGAACCGGAGCTGCCCGCGCTGCTGGTGTCCCACCACCGTCCCGGCTTCTACATGCGGGTCCTGCGCGAGGGGCGCATCCGGGCCGGCGACCGGATCGTCAAGACCAGGACCGGCCCCGGCGCGCTGAGCGTGGCCGAGGCTGACGCGCTGCTCTACCTGCCCGGCCGGGACCTCGGCAGGCTGCGCGTCGCCACGCGGATCCCGGCGCTGAGCCCTGGCTGGCAGCAGTCGTTCCGCGACCTGGTCGCCGGTTCCGGCGGTCCTCAAGCCGCCG
>DAIOWL010001380.1:0-1815 GCA_036758545.1 Streptosporangiaceae bacterium
CGGCACGCCCGTGTCATCAGCGCGCTCGAACACCACTGCAGCCGCCTTGAAAAAGCGCCCGTAAACCCAGATTCGCCTTGACAAGATCACGATGGCCGGTTAATCGAGCGGACCTTTGGCGAGACCCGCCGCCGCGCCAAGGTCATCGGCCGGCTCCCCGGCGAGACCAGCTGCCTGAGCCTGGTCTGGGCCGTGCTGGACAGAGCCGCACGCGGCTGGCGCGGGCTGACCATGACCAGCGACGGGCTGCGGCTGCTGCAGGACCTGCGCCGCTCGCTGCTCGAACCGCCCCGCCAGCTCCGGACACGCACCGTCACCGCGACCCGGGACGACGACCGCTCCGAGAATGTCAGCGCTATCGCCTAACATCACCATGAACTGGAACCGCGCCCGTCCCTTTTACACCGGATTTCGGACGCCACCGCGAACGGCAATCCGATGTACGTCTCGAATAGGCCCGTTTCGGCGTCGTAGGTCACCGTGGCCAACCGGATATCCTCGCCCCGGATGGTGATCGAGAGTGTCAAGCCACCTAGCTCGTTGGCCTGCCAGCCGGGGATCTTTTCGCTCCCGGTGTCAGCTGCCATGGCCGATCGTAGGCACGGACGTGCGCAGACGTGCAAGCTGGTGGCGCGTGGTGTGCCTGAGGTCCTCGACCGCTTCATAGATTGTCCTGACCCCCTCGACGCCTCCAGGGAACAACCCCGGCAGCAGCTTGCGGCGGGCCAGGTCGCCGGTCGCCCCGAACACCACGAGGACGTGGTTGCCCGGGCGCGGCACCGATCCCGGGGCCACCGCGGCCTGCTCGCGGGCAGACGCCGCGCCCGAGCCGGCCGCGGCCCCGGGGGCGATGGTCGTGGACACGGCGGCCGGGATGTCGAACCGCTCCAGGGCCTCGCGGACGCTCAGGCCGAGCACGTCGGCGATGGTCAGGCCGTCGACCTGGACGGCCAGCGTGGCGTCGTGCTCCCAGAATCGGACACGGCTTCGTTGTGTTGCTGTGTCAACGGCCATCGGGAACTCCAGGGGGTGACCGGGTGATCTCCAGGCTGGGTGACCATGAGAATTCCCGGCAGGCAGCCAGTCACCGATCATCCTTCCGGACGCCTGGTTCGTGCCGCATGTCGCGAAAATATCGCGCTAGCCCGCGTTCGCCGTCTCGGCAGGCGGACATGTCCGCTAGCGGCTCCGGGCAACCCGCAGGGTCCGGCGCCAGTCCCCCGGCGGCCCGGCTTCGGGGCAGCAGGCAGCCCATGGCTGGGGCTGGCTGGGGGGCTGGCCTGGGGGCTGGCGCTGATGCGACGAGACCGCAAGCACGGCATCGTCGGTAACACGGCGGAATCGTCGGCGTCCCCCCAGGGCGCAGGGGCCCGGGGGGCCTGGAGCAAAGGAGAGCGCAATGATCAGGTCACTGACCCGGCTGGAAGCACCGAACCGTCTGCGGATGCCGCTGGCACTGCTGGCCGTCGTCGCCGCTGCCGCGCCGGTACTGGCAGCGTGCAGTTCGTCAGGCACGTCTTCCGCCGGCGGCAGCAGCACCAGCACGGTCAGTCCCGCCGCGGCGACCGCGGGCAGCCTGAAGACCGCCACGATCGGCGGCGCCGCGGTGCTGACCGACGCCAAGGGCTTCGCTGTTTACTCGTTCGCCCCGGACACCATGACGAAGTCAGACTGCAACGGCGCCTGCGCCGCTGCCTGGCCACCGGTGAAGGGGCCGGTCACCGCCGGGGCGGGTCTCACCGGCAAGCTCGGCACAATTGAGCGCTCCGACGGCTCGGCCCAGGCCACCTACAACGGGCATCCTCTGTACACCTT
>DAIOWL010001381.1:0-1813 GCA_036758545.1 Streptosporangiaceae bacterium
ATCGCCGACGTACTGCACGGCAAGGCCAGGGCCCGTCTCGTCCTCGTGCCCTGAACCGGACAGCTTGGGGGTCGGCGCTAAGGAACCGCCACACTGTGACATCGAGCCGCACCCAACCGGCTCGATGTCACGGCGTGCCGGTTGGCGGGGTGCCGGCTCCTTCCAGCCGAACGGGCTGGCAGCCTGCTCCCGCACCACGCCGCGCACCGGCATCGCGGTACGCACGGGCATCATCGATCCGGCCCACCCGGCACGAAAAGAGCGTCAGCAAGCGTAGCCGTCCGGGAGGTGCAGGCCCGCACCCATCTAGGCGCGCGCGACGGGCTTGCCGCGCATGATGACGACGGGGCACGGCGCGTGCCGCACGCAGTACTGGCCGACCGAGCCGAGCAGGGCCTCGGCCAGGCCGCCGTGTCCCCGGTTGCCGACCACGAGCAGGTCCGCCCCCTCGGCCGCCTCGACCAGCACGGATCCGGCCTGCCCTTCCACCACGCGCGGGCGGACCACGACGTCGGTGTCGATCGTGCACATCTCGGTGATCGCCTCGGTGAGGACAATCCGGGCGTCGTCCTGGTAGTCGGGCATATCGGCGGCCGAAACCAATCCGGAACCCGGCGGGACATGCCAGGTCGTTACCGCGTCGACTACCGCCCCGGTCAGTTTGGCCTGGTGGATGGCCCAGCGGAGCGCCGCCCTGGACGACTCGAAGCCGTCCACGCCGACCACGATGCGCGGAACCGTGTTCATGAGACCCTCCTCGTGACGTGCGGGTCGAGGTACTGGCCGCCCAGGTCGTCCGGGAGCAGGTCCGGCCCGAGCTCGTACAGCAGCGGGATCCCGGTGGGGATGTCCAGCCTGGCGATCTGGTCGTCCGGTATCGACTCCAGGTGCTTGACCAGGGCCCGCAGCGTGTTGCCGTGCGAGACGACGAGCACGCAGCCGCCGTCCAGCAGGTCCGGCACGATCGCGTCGTACCAGTAGGGCAGCAGCCGCGCGGAGACGTCGCGCAGGGATTCGGCGCGCGGCTGCGTCTCCGGCGGCAGCATGGCGTAGCGGGGGTCGGCCAGCTGGAGGTGCCAGGCCTCAGCGGTGGCCGACGGCGGGGTGACGTCGTACGAGCGGCGCCAGAGCCGGAACTGCCGCTCGCCGTACTGCCGGAGCACCTGGTCCTTGTTCAGGCCCTGCAGCGCCCCGTAGTGCCGGCCGTTGAGCCGCCAGGAGCGGCGCACCGGTATCCAGTCGCGATCGGCGGCGGCGAGGGCGAGATCGGCGGTGCGGATCGTCCGATGCTGCAGGGACGTGTGCACGAAGGCGGGCAGCACGCCGTGCCCGGCGAGCATCGATCCGGCCCGGGCTGCCTCGGCTTCCCCGTAAGCGGTCAGGTGGGCGTTCTCCCAGCCGGTGAAGATGCCGGCCGCGTTCCATTCGCTCTGGCCGTGCCGCAGCAGGACCAGGCGCGCCGGCTGGGTCATCACGTCTCCAGCGCGGCCAGGCCGGGCAGGGTCTTGCCCTGGATGAACTCCAGGCTGGCGCCGCCGCCGGTGGAGACGTGGCCGAACGCGTCGTCGGCGAAGCCGAGCGCGCGGATGGCCGCGCCGGTGTCGCCGCCGCCCACGACGGTGAACGCGCCGCCGTCCGCCACGGCCTGGGCCACGGCCCGGGTGCCAGCGGCGTACGGGGCCAGCTCGAACACGCCCATGGGGCCGTTCCAGAAGACCGTTCCGGCCGTCCCGATCGCGGCGGCGAACCGGGCCGCCGACTCCGGGCCGATGTCCAGGCCCATCTGATCGGCCGGGATGGCGTCCGCGGCCAC
>DAIOWL010001382.1:0-1808 GCA_036758545.1 Streptosporangiaceae bacterium
CTGGGCAGCGATCCGGCCACGATGCCGTAGGCCGCGCCCGCCGCCGTGCCGTAGCCCCAGTGCGCGATGGTGCTGATCAGCCAGGCCGAACGGTCGGGAAGCTTGCGCTGGGTGAAGCCCTCGATGACGCGCTTGGCTACCTGCCCTGGGTCAGGGGCGGCCTCCCAGTTTTCGACCGGCGCGAATTCCCAGGCCACGGGACTATCTGTCCCGCCTCCGCGACGGTATTTCAGGTAGTGGACAGCGTCCAGGCAGACGGTCCCCACGGCCCCGGCCAGCAGGCCGGCCGCCACCGCCGTCAGCGGAATCATCGGGCTCTTTCGGACGCGCATGGCGGGTCTCCTTTCCTGGCTTTCACCGTCCCATTCCGGGCCGCGCCTCGAACCAGTGAACACCCTGGCCACGGCACGGGTCAGCCTTGCCGCTGGCGGTGGATCAGCCGCTGGCGCATGGCCCGCCGCTCTTCGTCGGTGGCGCCTCCCCAGATGCCGGCGGCGACGGCGTGCTCCAGCGCCCACTCCAGGCACGGCGTCCGCGCCGGGCAGCCCTGGCAGACCCGCTTGGCCTCGTCGATCTGACTCAGCGCGAGCCCGGTCGCGCTGACCGGGAAGAACAGGTCCGGATCGGCGCGGGCGCAAGCGGCGTCATCACGCCAGTTCACAGATGCGCTCATCGTTCACCGGCTTCCCAGGGTCAGGCGGGCGGCGCTGACGTCTTCCCGGCCGTGGCCGGCCTCGACGGCGAGCCGCCACTGACCGGACAGCGCCTCCAGCAGCGGCAGCCGGTCACCGCCGGCCGCCGCGATGGCCAGGTCCACGTCCTTGAGCGCCCACTCCAGCGGGAACTCCGGCGCGAAGTCACCGGTGCGCATCTTGTACAGCTTGGCGTCGGCGATCGGCGCGTCCAGCGGGCCGCCCTCGATCGCCTCGCCCAGCGCGACCGGGTCGATCCCCAGGCGGGCGGCCAGCTCGAGCGCCTCGGCCACCCCCTCGATCAGGGTGGACATGTAGGCGTTGACGACCAGCTTCATCCGGCTGCCCTGGCCGGCCTCACCCAGCCAGACCGTCTTGCGCCCGATCGCCGTGAAGGCCGGGCCCGCGATCGCCCGCGCCGCGGCCGGGCCCGACGCCAGGATGAGCAGCTGACCCGCCTCGGCCGGCCCCTTGCTGCCCGAGACCGGCGCGTCCACGAACAGCGCACCGGGCCGCACCCGGCCGAGCTGGCCGGCCAGGTCGATCGTCCCGGCGACGCCGATCGTGCCCATCTGCGCCCACACCGCACCGTCGGCCAGCGCCTCCGCCACCTGGCCGCCGAACATCACCGACTCCACCACATCGGCGGTGGGCAGCATGGTGATCACCACTCCGGCGTCCCGCACCGCCTCCCGCGCTGACGCGGCTACCAGCGCTCCCGCGTCAGCCAGCGGCGCGGCCACCTGCTGCGACCGGTCCCACACCGTCGTGCGCAGCCCGGCCGCGGCCAGGTTGCGGGCCATCGCCGAACCCATGATGCCGGTCCCCAGCACCGCCACCGCTGGGTCCGGCTCCGGTGTCAGCTCCGTCATCGTCCTCTCCTTTCCCAGCTAGTACCGAGCCTTGCCGGCGGCATGGTGAGCCGGCATCATACCGTCCGGGTGATCTACGAATTCACCTTCCGGTCGTGGTGAACCCACGCCCGTTCGGATCAAAGGATTGGGCCGAACCGTCCTCGCGCGAGCTCGCGTCAGCCGATCTGCTCGGCTAGGGCGACGATGATGCCCGCGGGGCCGCGGAGATAGCAGAGCAGGAAGATGTTCTCGTACTGCGCTA
>DAIOWL010001383.1:0-1808 GCA_036758545.1 Streptosporangiaceae bacterium
TCACGTCGGAATTTACCTCGGCAACGACAATATGACTGACGCCTATCAAACCGGCACGTACATCGAAATCGACACGGTCAGCAAGGCATCAGATCTAATCGGCTACTGGCGATTCGGCAACTAGCAATGGAGACGGCGGGTCGAATTCCTCCAGGAAAGGAAGACGGATGCTGAGCTGTCACCACAGGCCGCGCGGCCGGGTCGCCACCGTCTGCCTCGCGGTCCTGCTCGCCGTCCTCGCGCCGGTCCTCGGCAGCGGCCCGGCGCGGGCCACGGCCGGCGGTGACCGGCTTTTCCCGGCGAGGTGCTCCTGGCTGGGGAGTCGATCAGCGCTGGCCGCGACACCCTCACCATGCAGGCCGACGGCAACCTCGTCCTCTACGCACCGGGCAGCATCCCGCTCTGGGGCAGTAATACTGCGGGCCACGGTAGTGCCCGGCTGGTCATGCAGGCCGACGGCGACGCGATCCTCGAGGCGCCGGGCAACGTCACGCTGTGGTCCACGAACACGAGCGAGCAGACGTACGCTGCCCTCCAGCTGTCGGCGCACGGCTGGGGACCGGACCAGTTCGGCTGCCTGAACAGCATCTGGGTCCGAGAGAGCGGCTGGAACGAGCTGGCCGGGCACCCGGCGTCCGCCTACGGGATCCCGCAGGCCGACCCCGGCAGCAAGATGGCCGCCGAAGGCTCCGACTGGCTCACCAACCCGCAGACCCAGATCCGCTGGGGTGAGGACTACATCCAGAGCCGGTACGGCACCCCGTGCCAGGCCTGGGCCTACTGGCAGGCCCGCAGGTATTACGCGCCGCTGCTAGCCGGTGTTCTTGGGACTGACTGAGCTCAGCGCGTCGTCGAGCATCCCGGGGAACGTGTCCGGGTGCTTGGCCAGCAGGTAGGTCACGACGCTCATGAGATCGGCGTTGCTGAGCGCCTGGACCCGGGCGATCCGCAGCTCGGCTTCGGTCTTGCTGGTATCGGTTTCGGAATCGGTCATGCTTTCCCGCTACCCCGCCCGACCAGGAAAATCCCGGCTCACCCCGTCAATGTGGCAGCGGCCCGCCCGCCAGCGCGATGAGCACCCCGGTCGCGGCCGCGGCGAGCAGGGTGAGCACCACCCCGCGCCGCACGACCGGCAGGGCCGGGCCGAGCAGCAGCACCAGCGCGCCGGCCAGCACCGCGAACTGCCACGGCTCGCGCAGCGTCCCGGCGAGCAGGACGGCCGAGCCCAGGATCGCCCCGATCGCGGCCGGTCCCGCGCCGTCCAGGAACGCCTGCGCGACCCGGCTGGTGCGCAGCACGCTGAAGTACCCGGCGCCGGCCAGCACGAAGACGAACGAGGGGGAGAACGCGACCAGCGCGGCGAGCAGGCCGCCGCCCAGGCCCGCGGCCGCGTAGCCGACGGCCGAGACCGTCTGCACGACCGGCCCGGGGGTGATCTGGCCCAGCGCCACCGCGTTCAGGAACTGGGTGCCGGTCATCCAGCCCCGCCCCACCGCGTCGGCCCGCATCAGCGGGATGATCACGAAGCCGCCGCCGAACGACAGCGCTCCCACCTTGAACGCCACCCAGGCCACCCCGGCCAGCCCTCCGCCCCCTGCCGCCCCCGCCGCGCGGCCGGCCCCGGCCAGGAACCCCGGCAGCACCGCGATCCCTCGCGTCTTCCCCGTTGCCTCCCCAGCCGCCACCTCCCCGGCTGGCCGCGCCGCCCCGTCCCTCACCCGCGTACCCGCCAGCTCGGTGAGCCCGCAGCCGAGCAGGACCAGCACCAGCCATGGCCCGATGGTCGCGGCCGCTGCCCCGCCGGCCAG
>DAIOWL010001384.1:0-1807 GCA_036758545.1 Streptosporangiaceae bacterium
CCGCGTTCGGGATCGGCGCGGCGGGCTTCAGCGACGGGATGGTGTGCGTCCCGCCAGACCGGCCGCACTCGCCTGCAGCTCCCGCAGGGCCTCGTTAGCGATCTCGGTGAACGGAGCCTGGTTATCAGGCTCGGCCCAGCGGGCGTAAGCGGTGCCGAAGGCGAGCACGCCCACCTCAGCGGCTAGGCGCGCGGTCACCTCGTCGGCGCCGCGTGCGCGGAGCGCTTCGGCCATGGCCGAGCCGAACCGAAACCGCTTGAGCAGCTCGCGTTCCTGCAGCTCGCTGTTGGCCGCGATCACCGCCCGCCGCTGCGGGGCCAGATCGTGGCGCTCCGGAGTGAACGCGACGGCGGTGGACTCCAGCGCCGCGGCGAGGCACTCGGCGGTTGTCGCCGCCGCGGGAGCGGTCCTGATCGCGTCGCTGAACAGCTGCACCAGCATGTCCTGGCCGCCGAACAATACCTCCCGCTTGTCGGCGAAGTGCCGGAAGAACGTGCTCTTGGTCAGCCCGGCGCGGTCCGCGATCTCGGCCACGGTCGTGGCGTCGAACCCGTGCTCGGTGAACAGGGCGAGCGCGGCACGTTCGAGGCGTTCCCGCGCGTTCGGTTCCCAGCGGGCCATGGTGACAGCCTACGTGATGGCACTGAGTCCCATCACTTGCTATAGTGATGGGACTTAGTCCCGTCACCGACTCGGCCCCGACCCAGGGAGTCTCACATGCGCGTCTTCGTCACCGGTGCGTCCGGCCATCTCGGTTCGGCTATCGTCCCCGAACTCATCGCCGCCGGACACGACGTCACCGGCCTCGCCCGATCCGACCAGGCCGCCACGACCGTGACCGCGCTCGGCGCCACCGTGCACCGCGGTGACCTCGACGACCTCGACGGGCTCGCCAAGGCGGCCGCGGACGCCGACGGCGTCATCCACCTCGCCTTCGACCACGACCGGATGCGCACCGGAGACTGGGCCGCCGCGATCACCGCGGACCTCGCCGTCCTGCACGCGTTCGGCGACGCGCTCGCGGGAACCGGCAAGGCGCTGGTCGGGACGTCGGGCACGCTGGCGGTCTCGAACCTGGGCCGGCCGGGCACGGAGGAGGACGCGGGCGCGCCCGGCGGCCGAACCGACGCCGAGAACGCCGTGCTCGGCTTCGCCGAACGAGGCGTGCGGTCATCGGTCGTGCGCGTCCCGCCCATCACCCACAGCACGCTGGACCGGCACGGCTTCGCCCGGACCCTGATCACCATCGCCAAGGAAACGGGCGTGGCCGGCTACCCCGGGGACGGAACGAACCGGTGGGCCGCCGGGCACACCCTCGACGTCGGTCATCTCTACCGCCTGGCCCTCGAGGACGCGCCGGCCGGCACCCGGTGGCACGCGGCCGGGGACGAGGGCATCCCGCTGCGCGATATCGCCCGGAGCATCGGCGACCACCTGGGCCTGCCGGCGGAAAGCATCCCGGACGGCCGGCTGCAGGAGCACTTCGGCTTCCTCGCCACCGTGATCGTCCTGGACAACCCGACCTCCACTCAGACGACCCGGCGTACGCTCGGGTGGCAGCCGACCCACCCCGGCCTCCTCGCCGACTTCGACCACGGTGACTACTTCTAGAGCGCCGCGAACCCGTCTCGCCAGGACGGCCAGGCCGGCGTCCAGTGCAGTGACTTGCGCGCCAACTCGTTGGACGCCCCGCGCGCCCACCCGTGCCGCTCCCCGCCGTCAGCAGCCGTCGGCTCCCGAACCCCCACCGCTCGGCAGAACGCGGGCACCCACTCACGCGCCGGCGCGGGCACGTCGTCACACACGT
>DAIOWL010001385.1:0-1804 GCA_036758545.1 Streptosporangiaceae bacterium
CACCGGCTCGGTGGCGATAGCCGCCTCGACCTCGGCGAGCACGTCCCCGTCCTCGTACGCGGCCGGTACTGGCTTCCCGGCGGCGAGCGCGGCCAGCCGCGTTCCCTCGACAGCGACCGGCACCGGGCCGGCCACGTCGATGACCACCGCGCAGCCGTCGGCGGCGGCTGCCCGCCACACCCGGTCGGATTCGGCCGGGACCGGGCGGGCGTTCGGACGCCAGCGCGCCAGCGTGTCGAGACCGGTGAAGGCGAGCACGGCGGGCCGCCCGTCCCGGCCGATCAGCGTGGGCAGCACCATCTGGCTGTTCTTGTCCCCCTCGGCCGCCCTGTCCCCCGTGGCGGTAGGGTCATCGGCCGACACGGCGACCACCGGAACGAGCAGGCGCGCGGCGGCCAGCGCGGTCAGCGCGTACTGCCCGCTGCCTTGCCCGGCGTCGTACGCGGCCAGGGCCGCCGTCACGCGCGGGTCGGCGGCGCCGTTGTCATCGCGGAACTGCTGTCCGCCAGGGTTCAGATGCCCGGACACCCCACCGACCCTACGCGACGCACCGCCCCCGTCCGGTAACCACCCGGCTGGGATTACGTCAAATGGTGATCACATGACTGCGTAGAGTCATGAATTCTCTGAATGAGACACTTTCCAGCTAATTACCGTCATGAAGTCGGCACAATCGGTGGGGCGGGGTATCCATCAGCATGCGCACGGAAGGAGCCTGGGTGACCCAGCCCGAGCGACTGACCGCGATCGCACCGGGCACGCCGATGTGGAAGGCCGTGCCGCCGCGCCTGGTCGGCCCGTACCTGACCGGACAGCGTTCGGTGCTGGCCGGGTACGTGTACCGCGCTCAGGACGTCCGCTTCCACAACCCCGCCGAGGCCTACCTCGCCCTGAGCCTGGACTGGGAGGACTCGGAGTTCACGCCGCACATGAGCGAGATCTACCTGGTGGCCTGGCTGGCCAGGGCGATCGACGGCTACCTGCCCGCCAGCGGCCACGGCGTTCCCGAGTTCTATATCGAGCCGGTCGCGATACCCGTCGGGGCGGGCATGTGCAGGCTCGGCCCGGACGGTGATCAGCTCGTGGCCCGCTACGACGGGCTGGCCTGGCAGCGGATGGAGCCGTAAGCCATGCGATACCGGCTCATGGCTACCTACTTCGGCGTTCCGTACCACGCCGGCCTCGGCCCAGACGGCAACGAGGCGACACTGTTCTCCCCGGGCCCGCCGCCGGACGAGCTTGGTTTCACCCCCGCGGGCGGGCACTGGCGCAAGCAGGTCAGCATCACGGACCTGGGGGCGCTGTGGCAATCGCGTGTGGTCGGCGAGTACCGCGGCGAGCCCTGCCTGGTGCTGGACGATCTCGGCGACCGGCTGCACATCGCCTACCAGGGCCGCGACTCGGCCCGGGCCAGGCAGCTCGGCTACTGGGAGATCGACCGCGAGGTCTTCGAGGTCGTCGTGGCCCGGCAGGAAGTCGCCGGGCTGACCGAGGAGCGAGTGGAATACCCGCTGGATGCGGCCATGTTCCCGGCGTCGAACCGGGATCCGGTGGCCCAGATGCGGCCGGAGGCGGCAACCCGCGGCCCCGGCGGACCGCAGGCAGTCGGCGGACCACTGGCGGCTGGCGGTGCGCAGACGGCTGGAGGTGCGCCGCCCTCGGCCGCCGAGCGGACCAGCCCGCTGCGAGTAGTGACGGGGCCGGGACCGCAGCCACCCGCCTCCGGGCAGGGCCGACCGTCGAGCACCCCGGACCGGTCGTCGAGCACCCCGGACCGGATGGCCGCCTGGCACGGCTCGCCTGA
>DAIOWL010001386.1:0-1803 GCA_036758545.1 Streptosporangiaceae bacterium
TCGACCCGGACCGCCGTGCCTGGCACCGCGCCCAGGCGGCGGCCGACCCGGACGACGAGGTCGCGGACGAGCTCGAGCACTCGGCGGGCCGGGCGCAGGCCCGCGGCGGCCTGGCCGCGGCGGCGGCGTTCGTCGAACGCTCGGCGCTGCTGACCACCGATCCGGCGCGCCGCGCCGAGCGCACGCTGACCGCGGCCCACCTCAACCTGGAGGCGGGCGCCTTCGACGCAGCGGCCGGGCTGCTGGCGACTGCGGGGGATCAGGTTTCCGGGCCGCTCGACGAGCTGCAGAGCGCCCGGCTCGACCTGCTGCGCGGGCAGCTGGTCTTCGCCTCGGGCCTGGGCAGCGAGGCACCGCCGCTGCTGCTCAAGGCGGCCACCCGGCTCGAGCCGCTCAACCTCGGCCTCGCCCGCGAGACCTACCTGAGCGCGTGGCTGGCGGCGCTGTTCGCCGGCCGCCTGGCGGGCTCCGGGGACCTGCTGGAGGTCTCCCGTGCCGCCCGGGCCCTGCCGCCCGCGGATCCTCCCGATGCGGCCAGCCTGGTCCTCGACGGCCTGACTCTGCTGGTCACCGACGGGCTGGCCGCGGCGGCGCCGACGTTGCGGCAGGCCGTCGGCGCATTTTCCGGCCCGGGCACCACCACGGATGAAGCCATCCGGTGGGGCTGGTTCGCTCAGGCGGCCGCCAGCGCCCTGTGGGACGACGATGTCTGGCGGGCGATGCTGCTCCGGCAGGTCCAGCTCGCCCGGGACGTCGGCGCGCTCGACCAGCTGCCGATCATGCTGGCCGCGCTGGGCACCGCCGTCGTGTGGTGCGGCGACTTCGCCGGCGCCGCGTCCCTGATCGCCGAGTCCGACGCGGTCTGCGAGGCGACCGGGACCCGGGCCGCCCCGTTCACCGCGATACTGCTCGCATCCTGGCGGGGCCGGGAAGCCGAAGCCGCCCCGCTGATCGAGGTCACCATCGCCGAGGCCACCGCCGGGGGACAGGGCATCGCGGTGACCTATGCGCGCTGGGCGGCCGCGGTGCTCTGCAACGGCCTCGGCCGCTACTCCGACGCCCTGACCGCGGCCCGGCAGGCCAGCGAGGACATGCCCGGGCTCTACATGTCCATGTGGGCGCTGCCCGAGCTGATCGAAGCGGCCGTGCGCAGCGGGAACACCGAGCTGGCCGCCGATGCGCTGACCCGGCTGGCCGGCATCACCCGGGCCGGCCAGGCCGGGTTCGGGCTGGGAATCGAGGCGCGCTCGCGTGCGCTGCTGAGCGAGGGCGAGGCCGCCGAGCGCCTCTACCGCGAGGCGATCGACCGGCTCGGACGTACGGCGCTGCGGCCCGAACTGGCCCGCGCGCACCTGCTGTACGGCGAGTGGCTGCGCCTCCAGAACCGGCGTACCGATGCACGCGAGCAGCTGCGGACCGCCCATGAGATGTTCACCGCGATCGGCGCCGAGGCGTTCGCCGAACGCGCCCGGACCGAGCTGGCGGCGGCCGGCGAGGCGGTCCGCCGGCACACGGTCGAGACACGCGCCAGCCTCACCGCGCAGGAAGCGTCCATCGCCAGGCTCGCCGTGGCCGGGCGAACCAACCCGGAGATCGGCGCCCAGCTGTTCCTGTCCGCCCGGACGGTCGAATGGCACCTGCGTAAGGTGTTCGCCAAGCTCGGCATCAGCTCGCGCCGGGACCTGCGCCGGGCCCTGGACGGCCTCGGACCGGAGGGCTAGGTCTCGATCACCCGGCCTTGATCTGGCCGCGCAGCGCCTTGAGCGCGGCCACGTAGATCTCGGAGAAGGTGGGGAACGGCTG
>DAIOWL010001387.1:0-1802 GCA_036758545.1 Streptosporangiaceae bacterium
GGGCAGCACGGGAGCGCCGACCACGATCGCGCCGGCGTCCCTGGCCACCTCGGCCGCGGTGACGCCGCCGGGCAGCGCGGCCAGCACCCGGGCCTCGCCGCCGGCCGCGGGCAGCAGCCAGAGCGCGGCGACGTCGCTGGCGTCCGGGTCCTTCTTCGCGGCCGGGTCGGCGCGCCTCGAGGTGAACAGCAGCGATCCGTCCGGCAGGAAGCGGGGGGTGCCCTCGCCCTCGGCGGACCTGGTCAGCCGGCGAGCCGGGCCGCCGTGCGCGTCGATCCTCCAGATGCTGGTCAGGTACTTCTTCTTGTCCGCGCTCAGGGTCTGCACCGCCGCGGCCAGCCAGGACCCGTCCGGGGCCAGCCGCAGCGCCGTCACCCGCGGCAGCGCCACGAAGTCGCCCAGCTCGTGAAATCGGGTTACGCCATCGCTCACAATCGCTCCCCGGTCGGGTCGATAAGCCGCAATTCGGACCATACCCCGCTATTTCACGGCGATTCCTGGCCGCGCGGGCAGGGCTCTATCACCGGCCCTGTACCAGCGGAACGGCGGTCAGCCGGCCTCGGTGATCATGGCCGCGCCCACCGTGGCGTTGGTGCCCTCGTCGATCAGGATGAGGCCGCCGGTGGTGCGGTTCCTGGCGTAGGGATCGCAGAAGATGGGCTGGGTGAGGCGCAGCCTGACCCGGCCGATCTCGTTCAGCCCCAGCTGGGTGGCGGCCTCGTCGCGGTGCAGCGTGTTCACGTCGATGCGGTAGTGCAGGTCGGTGACGATCGCCTTCACCGTGCGCGAGGTGTGCTTGACGACCAGCCGGCTGCGCCGCGCCAGCGGCACGTCCGACGACATCCAGCTGACCATCGCCTCGATGTCCTGGGCGGCGGCGGGCCGGTTGTTCGGCCGGCAGATCATGTCGCCGCGGGAGATGTCCACGTCGTCGTCGAGCAGCAGCGTCACCGACATCGGCGCGAACGCCTCGGCGATCTCCGTCCCGGCCGCCTCGATCCGGCGCACCCGGGTGGAGAATCCCGACGGCAGGTGCAGCACCTCGTCGCCCGGCTTGAGCACCCCGCCGGCCACCTGGCCCGCGTAGCCGCGGTAGTCGTGCAGGGCCGCGTCGGTGGCGGCGTGCGGCCGGATGACGTACTGCACCGGGAACCTGACGTCGATCAGGTTGCGGTCCGACGCGATGTGCACGTGCTCCAGGTGGTGCAGCAGCGAGGGCCCGTCGTACCACGGCATGTTGGCCGAACGGTCCACCACATTGTCACCGTGCAGCGCGGAGATCGGGATGAAGGTCAGGTCGCCGATGTCCAGCCGGCTGGCGAACGCCGAGAACTCCTCGCAGATCTTCTCGAACACCTCGGCCGAGTAGTCGACCAGGTCCATCTTGTTCACCGCGAGCACCATGTGCGGCACCCGGAGCAGCGTGGTGAGGAACGCGTGCCGCCGGGACTGCTCGGTCAGCCCGTTGCGCGCGTCCACCAGCACCACCGCGAGGTCGGCCGTGGACGCCCCGGTGACCATGTTGCGGGTGTACTGGATGTGCCCGGGGGTGTCGGCGATGATGAACTTCCGCCGCGGCGTCGCGAAGTACCGGTAGGCGACGTCGATGGTGATGCCCTGCTCCCGCTCGGCCCGCAGCCCGTCGGTGAGCAGGGCCAGGTTGGTGTAGTCCTCACCCCGGTCCCGGCTGGTCCGCTCGACCGCCTCGAGCTGGTCGGCGAAGATCGACTTGGAGTCGTAGAGCAGCCGGCCGATCAGCGTCGACTTGCCGTCGTCGACCGAGCCGGCCGTGGCGAACCTCA
>DAIOWL010001388.1:0-1798 GCA_036758545.1 Streptosporangiaceae bacterium
AAAATGCTGAACCTGTGACGCTGTCCACGCACGTACTCGACGCGACGACCGGGCGGCCCGCCGCGGGCGTTCAGGTCCGGCTAGAACATGGCGCCGACACCGGGTGGGCGCCGGCCGGCCGGGGCCAGACGGACGCCGACGGGCGGCTCCGGCTGTCCGGCCCCGGGGGTGCCGCCGACTTCGAGCCCGGCGTGTACCGCATCACGTTCGGCACCGGCGCGTACTTCACGGCTCGCGGCGTGCCGTCGTTCTACCCCGAGGTCACGATCACCTTCGAGATCACCGCGCGGGACGAGCACTACCACGTGCCGCTGCTGCTCAGCCCGTACGCCTACTCCACCTACCGGGGAAGCTGATCAGCGGCGAAGCCGTCGTGATCGAGAACTGCGCGGTCGCGACCATGGACGGCCCGCGGCACGACCAGGGCGGCACCGAATACCGAAGCGGCCACGTCACGGTGACCGGCGACAGGATCACCGCTGTAGGCGAGGGCCCGGCCGCTAGCGTGCCCGACGGGGCCCGGCGGATCGACGCGGCCGGCTGCCTGGCCACCCCCGGCCTGGTGAACACCCACCACCACCTGTACCAATGGCTCACCCAGGGCCGGGCCCAGCAGTCGGTGCTCTTCGACTGGCTGACCGAGCTCTACCCCATCTGGGCCACGATCGACGCCGGGCAAGTCCACGCCGCGGCGACCGCGGGCCTGGCCTGGCTGGCCCTGTCCGGGTGCACGACCAGCACCGATCATCACTACATCTTTCCCCGGGAGGCTCTTCGGGGTGGCGGCGACGCTGACGCGCTCGCCGCCGAAGTGGCCGCGGCCGCCCGGGTTGGGCTGCGCTTTCACCCGTGCCGGGGATCGATGGACCTGGGCCGGTCGGCGGGCGGCCTGCCGCCGGACGAGATCGTCGAGGACACGGACGCGGCGCTGGCCGCGACCGAAGAGGCCGTACGCCGGTTCCATGATCCATCTCCCGGTGCCATGGTGCGGGTGGCGGCCGCGCCGTGCTCCCCGTTCTCGGTCAGCCCCCGGCTCATGCGCGAAACGGCCGACCTGGCCCGCGCCCTGGGCGTGCGGATGCACACGCACCTGGCGGAGACCCGCGAGGAGGATGCGTACTGCCGGCAGGCGCTCGGCCGGACCCCGGCCGAGTACGCGGAGGACCTGGGCTGGCTCGGCCCGGACGTCTGGCTGGCCCACTGCGTGCACCTCGACGAGCCCGCCGTCAGGCGGTTCGCCGCCACCGGCACGTCGGTGGCGCACTGCCCCACCTCGAACGCGCGACTCGGCGCGGGCATCGCACCGGTCAGGGACCTGCTCCAGGCCGGGGCCTCGGTCGGCCTCGGCGTGGACGGCGCCGCCTCGAGCGAGGGCAGTTCGCTGGCCGGCGAGCTGCGCCAGGCCCTGCTCGCCGCGCGGGTCAGGGACGGGCACGGGCCGTCCGCGCTGAGCGCGCGGCAAGCACTGTGGCTCGGGACCCGCGGCGGGGCCCGCTGCCTGGGCCGGGACGACGAAACCGGCGCGCTGCGGCCCGGCCTGCTGGCCGATATCGCGCTGTGGCGGCTCGACGGCCTCGCGCACGACGCGATCGCCCACGGCCCCGGCGGCGACCCGGTCGCGGCCCTGGTGCTCGGGCCGCCCGCCCCGCTCGAGCTGCTCCTCGTCGGCGGCACGCCGGTGGTGGACGGCGGCGAACTGCGCACCGTCGACGCCGCCACGGCCGCCCGCGAGGTCCGGGCGACCCGGCTTCGGCTGGTCGGTCCCGAGCTGAGCTAGCCGCCCGCCATCGCGCCGACG
>DAIOWL010001389.1:0-1797 GCA_036758545.1 Streptosporangiaceae bacterium
GTGACCACGTCACCTGTCGGAGTCTCCAGCGCAGTGCCCTCACCAGACTGAACGGAATGGGCCAATGGCGAATGATGTCTTGCCAATGCGGGTCAGGTCTATCGCGCAGGCGAGCAGGCTGGTCATTGGGCTTAGCAGGACTTGCGCTCTTATGTCACGGCGGCTGGCAAGATCGATCGCTACTGCGCTTCCGAGGGACCAGCCGATAAGCGTAACCTGGTCGAGAGGTATCGATGCCTGCCGTTGCAGGTATGTAATAGCCGCATCCGCGGAGCGGTAGCAACCGTATTCTGAAGGTGACCCGGAACTGACACCGTAGCCAGCGTATTCGACACAGGCGACGCCGTATCCCATATCGCCAAGCCACTGTCGAACAGGCCAGGTCCCGGCAACGGTCATGTCGTTTCCATAAAAGAATACGATCCATCGCTGCTGACCGGTCGGTGGACGGATGATCAACCCGATGCGTTCGCCGCAGGTGGTCTCCTGCCACGCCAGTTCTTCTCCGGGTTGCAGGGTTCGCTCGACTTGCCCGACGTCAACTGACCGACTGGCGCCCGGATAGATCAGTCTAGATATCAGGCTGCGCATCGCCTGCCCCGGCATGCTCAGTCATGCCCAAGACAATACGGGAGACGCAGCCGAGGACAGGCGCCGCGACGTGCCCACTGACTGCCCGATCAGGTAGTCGTCCGGGATATCTCATGGCTCCTCAGCGACAGATCACCATTCCACCTGACCTGGGGTCTGGGAGATCAGAGTGACCCGGCCGACGAACTCCTAAGCAGGGGGTCCCGCGTTGTAGTCATCACAACCGCCAGCACGCCGATCTAGCTGGACAGACGGCCAAACGCCCCAGTGGCGCCGCTGGTTCGGGACGAAAAGGCTTGTGCGGTGGTCCCCGTTAGGCTGGGCTTCATGGCCGAACCCACGTACATCGTGAAGGCTCTCGACCAATCGACGTGGGCCGCGTTCGCCACGCTGGTGGAGCGCAACAATGGCATTTTTGGCGGGTGCTGGTGCATGGGGTTCCACCCCGAAGACTCTCGAACCGACGCGGCGCACAACCGTGCCGCGAAGGAACAGCGAGTCCGAGAGGGCCACGCCCATGCGGCGCTGGTTTTCGACGGGGACGACTGCGTGGGCTGGTGCCAGTTCGGCGCACCTGACGAGGTCCCCCGGATCAAGAACGGGGCAGCTTACGAAAAAGGCCGGACGACCTCACCCGACTGGCGCATAGCGTGCTGCTATGTCGGGAAGGGGCACCGGCGCCAGGGCGTGGCTACGGCGGCGCTCGCCGGTGCGCTCGATCTCATCGCAGGCCTGGGCGGGGGGACCGTCGAGGGATACCCCGAGGACGCCGGGTCGGTGCCCGCCGGGTTCCTCTTCAACGGCGCCTTGTCAACCTACGAGAAGCTCGGGTTCACCCGTGACCGCAAGATCGGCAAGCACCGCTGGGTCGTGGCCAGGGTTGTCGAGCCGAGGACATAGGAGACACGGCCAGACTCTGGCAAGCGACCGGCAGGCCGTGCCCGCCGCGTGCCTGCTGAGGCGGTAGACCGCGGGTCACCGCGGTCACTCGCGGACACCACTGCAGGCATCGCGGCCTGGTCTTATCATCGAAGCCGTACTGGACCGCAGGTCAGCCGTCGCCCAGGTACTCCTCCGACTACCCCTAGGGGATTATGAACCACCAGCCGGCTACGGGGTGATATTCCGGCAGGGGAGCGTCCAGGGCTTGGTATAGACCGTCTCGGTGATCTCCCCTGTCCGGGAGTGCGCGCAGTCGCGTTCCCA
>DAIOWL010001390.1:0-1797 GCA_036758545.1 Streptosporangiaceae bacterium
GCGGCGAGCAAGGCTGGTTGCACAGCCACCGGGATCTATGGCTCGCATCGGGACAGCCCTGGCACACCTACCTGGATGCCTGGGCCCGGCGCGACCGCCTTAACAGCGGCCACGCCATCGTCCAGGCGCTCCAGGCCCGGTTCTGCACGCGGCTGCTCACCCGGGCACCGTACTTCTTCCCCGACCTGCACCCCACCGAAACCGACGAGCAGGCGGCAGCCGGCTCCGGCGAGATCCGGGCCGCTGGCATCCGCTACGTCGCGGTCAAGCCGGCCATCAGCATGGCCCCGATCGGGACCGTCCGCAATGAGCGGCCGGATCCGGGGAACTCCGACCACTGGGGGGACGTGGAAACCACGATTCTGGTCGAGCCCCGCTTCGGCGACCGCTGCCTCACCGGACTCGCCGGCTTCTCCCACGTCGAGGTGATCTTCTTCTTCGACCGCCTCCCCGAACGCGAGGACTACCGGCAGCCGCTGCGTCCCCGCGGCCGGGCTGACCTGCCCGAGGTCGGGGTCTTCGCGGACCGCGGGCCACGCCGGCCCAACCGTATCGGCTGCACCATCTGCGAGATCGTCTCGGCCCGCGGCCGAGAGCTACGGGTACGCGGGCTGGACGCGGTCGACGGCACACCGGTCCTCGACATCAAACCCGTGATACGCCAGTTCCTCCCCGGCCGCATCCGGCAGCCGGAGTGGGTCGGCCGCCTGATGGCGGATTACTTCAGCAGGTAGCGAATCACGGCCGGAGCCCGCGTTAACCGTGTCGCCGCCGCGGTGCTGGCGGGCAGGTGTTCAGATGGAACGGATGGCACCGCCGTCTACGGGGATCATGGCGCCGGTGATGTAGGACGCGGCGGGGGAGAGCAGGAACGCGGCCGTCCGCCCGAACTCGGCGGGTTCGCCATACCTGCGCAGCGGGATGGTCTGGGACAGGCGGCCGCGGACCTCGTCGGGGTCGCCGCTAAGGGCATCCAGCTGGCGGACCCTGTCGGTGGCGATCCGGACGGGCAGCAGCCCGTTGATCCGGATGCCGGAGGGTCCGTGTTCGTCGGCGAGCGTCTTCACCACGCCGGCCAGGCCCGGGAAGAACCCGTTGGAGATGGCCAGGCCGGGCAGCGGTGTCCGGACGGAGGCCGCCAGCACGAGAGCGATCGAACCGCCCGTCCCGGTCAGTGAGGCCGTCGTCCCGGCACCGTCCTGGCTGGTGCCGCTGAGGTCGGCCGCCAGAGCCCGGGCCAGCCGGACGGCGCCGAGGAAGACGGTCTCGAACGCCGACCGCCACGCGTCGTCCCCGGCCGCTGCGATAGTCCCGGCGGGGGATCCGCCCACACTGATCAGCGCACCGTCCAGGCGGCCGAAGCGGTCCCGCGCGGCGGTGATCAGCTGGCCGGGGGCAGCGGGATCGGCGTTATCAGCGACGATCCAGGCGGCGGTGCCCGCCGCGGCGTCCTGGCCGAGGCGCTCCGCGGCGGCGGAGGCCGTGGCCTGGTGCGGAGCGCTGAGCAGGACGCGGGAACCCTCCGCGACCAGTGCCTGGGCGGCGGCGAACCCCAGGCCACGACTGCCGCCGGTCACCAGGTAGGCCCTGTCCCGCAATCCAAGATCCATGCGGCCATTCTGCCCTGGCGGGCGGCGGGCTGGCGCGCAGCCCGGACGGCCCGTTACGCCGGGTTTTCGTAGTCAGATAGCAGTACACGCGGCTGAAGTCCGCGTAAACGATGACTTTCACGGTCGGCTCCGGTTGGTCCGCCGAGCCGCCGGAGCAGTTGCTCGCGCCTGGCTTCCAGCTGGTCGA
>DAIOWL010001391.1:0-1796 GCA_036758545.1 Streptosporangiaceae bacterium
CAAGGAGCCTGAATGCTACGACGATGGGGCATCCTCCTCGGCCTGCTGACCCTCCTGGCCGGCCTGGGCGTCGCCACCACGGGCAGCGCATCCGCCGGCACTATGGGGTTCAGACCCGGTGGCCCGGTCCATCTGGTCGGATCGGCCTCGGCCGTCGCGAACGCCCGCGGCGGCATCCGCCACCAGGCGGAGAGCACGAACTGGTCCGGATACGCCGCCACCACCGGCACGTATACCAGCGTCTCCGCGAGCTGGACCGAACCGACCGGCACCTGCAGCGGGAGCGCCAAGTACTCCTCCTTCTGGGTGGGGCTGGACGGCTACAACAGCAGCTCGGTCGAGCAGACCGGCAGCGAGGTTGACTGCTCGGGGAGCAGGGCGCGGTACTACGCCTGGTACGAGATGTATCCCAACCCCTCGGTGTCGTACTCCAACACGGTGCGTCCGGGTGACCATTTCAACGCCTCGGTGACCTACACGGGCAGCAACCACTTCAGCCTGTTCATCCAGGATTCCACCCAGGGCTGGAGCCACACCACCACCGGCACTCTGGCCGGGGCGCCCCGGTCCTCGGCCGAGGTCATCGTCGAGGCGCCGTGCTGTACGGCCAGCGGCGGCATCCTGCCGCTGGCTAACTTCGGCACGGTGCACGTCACCGGCTCCCTGGCCAACGGAGCAGCACTCGGCAACGCCGGCGGCGTGACCCAGATCATCATGATCGACAACGCCGGACGGGATAAGGACACGGTCTCCTCGCTCACCAGCGGAGAGAACTTCAGCGCGACCTGGCTGCGCAGCAACTAAGGTCGTCCCGCACCGAATGCGCCGGCCCGGGCCAGATGGTCCGGGCCGGCGTTTGCCTTCTGTCGATGATTCGGGCTGTCGTGGTACGTCTACCAGTGCAGACGACCGATCCGCTGAGAGGGGCACACCATGACCGAGCCGAAGACGTACACGCTGGACGTGCCGGGGGCCGTTCTGCATTACGACGTGCGCGACCCGAGCCAGGCCAGCACCGAGCCGGTGCTGCTGATCATCGGATCACCCATGGGCGCGGAGGGTTTTACCACCCTGGCCGGGCACTTCACCGACCGCACGGTCGTTACCTACGACCCGCGCAGCGCCGGGCGGAGCAAGCGCACCGACGGCGCCAGCGAGACCACGCCGGACGAGCACGCGGACGACCTGCACCGGCTGATCTCGGCGCTGGACGCCGGACCGGTGGACATCTTCGCCAGCAGCGGCGGCGCGGTCAACGCCCTGGCCCTGGTGGCCAAGCACCCCGAGCAGGTCCGCACGCTGGTCGCGCACGAGCCGCCGGCCTCCCAGGAACTGCCGGACCGCGAGGCGGTGCTGGCGGCGTGCGCGGACATCCGCGAGACGTACTACCGCGACGGCTTCGGGCCGGCGATGGCGAAGTTCATCGCGATCGTCAGCCACGAGGGCCCGTTCCCTGACGGCTACGCCGACCAGCCCGGCCCGGACCCCGCCATGTTCGGGCTGCCGGCCGAGGACAACGGCTCCCGGGACGACCCGCTGCTGGGCCACAACATCATCACGTGCAACGCGTACCGACACGACTTCGACGCGCTGCGCGCGGCACCGACCCGTGTCGTGATCGGCGTCGGCGCCAAGTCCGGCCAGCAGCTGGCCGGCCGTGCGGGCGCGGCCGTGGCCGAACGGCTCGGGATCGCGCCGGTCATCTTCCCGGGCGACCACGGTGGCTTCCTCGGCGGCGAATACGGTCAGACCGGCGAGCCGGACGCCTTCGCCGCCACCCTGCGCGAGGTCCTCAC
>DAIOWL010001392.1:0-1795 GCA_036758545.1 Streptosporangiaceae bacterium
TGCGCAGGATGTGCGAGACGTGGACGCTGACAGTCTTGACGCTGATGACGAGCGCCGCGGCGATCTCGCGGTTGGTGTAGCCGCGGGCGAGGAGGTTCAAGACCTGCGCCTCGCGTGCTGTCAGGCCGAGGATTTCCTCTGGACCGTGCTTCTCTTCGGGGAACGCGGCCTGCGGGGGCGCGCGATCGAGCCGGGCGCGCTGGGCGAGCAGCTCGAGTTCGCGGAGCAGCGGCCTGGCCCCGATCCGGGCCGCGACGGCGTGCGCCTCCCGGGCCGGCATGGCCGCCTCGGTGCGGAAGGCGCCGGCTGCGACGAGCGCCTCGGCCTGGCGCCACTGGCAGTAGGCCATTAGCGGCGGGCGCTCGAGCCGCTGCCAGGCCACTGCTGCCTGCGACCACGACTGCGGCCGCGCCGGGCCGCGGGCCCGCTCATACTCGGCCTCGGCCAGGGCCAGCCACCCTCCGGCGTTCGGCGTGACCGCCGAGGCCTCCGCGGCCGCGCGGCGGGCCACGGTGATGAGCTCCCGCGCCCGGGTGAGCCAGTTACGGACGGCGCCGGCGTCCCGGCGGGCGCGCGCGAGCGCCGCCAGCTCGGCCTGGGCGCGCAGTCCCTTGGCGCACATCTGGACGCGGATGTGCGCCGCTTCGCGCTGGCGTGCCTGCGCTAGACCGTTCTGGATGGCTGCGTCCGCGTCGGCCCAGCGGCGCTCCCAGAGGGCGAGCTCTGCCAGGCAGGCATCGTAGAGGCCGTGCACGCGGGTCTCGCGCAGGGTAGGGCCTGCGGTCTCGAGGTGCGCTCGCGCGGCATCGAACTCACCGCGGCCGATCTCGACGTCGGCGCGGATGGTAAGCAGCCAGTACGGGAAGCTCGAGGTGATGCCGCGCAGCGCGGCGCCGCTGAGCCTGTCGGCCTCGTCCCAGTCGCCGATCGCGAGCAGCGCCTCGATCTGATTCGCGACGAGCAAGGCGTTGCTGATCCCGTACCGGCGCATCACCTCGAGCCCCGCCTGGCCCGCATGCACCGACTCCCGGAGCCGTCCCAACATGGTGAGCGCGTCGGTGAAGTTGGTGTACGCACGATCCACGCCGATGAGATCGCCGATCTCCTCGGCGAGCTGCAGCGCCTGGCGGAAGTAGGCAACACCCTCGTCGCCACGGCCGAGGTAGGCAAGGTCGCTGCCGAGCACGGTGAGCGCCCGGACCTCTGCCTCGCGGGCGCCGACGCCCCGCGCCAGCGCGAGCGCCCGCTCGGCGATCGGCAGCGACTGCGCATGCCGCCAGCCCACCATCAGCGCGCCCGCGAGTGACCCCAGCGCGTACGCGCGCTCCGCAGACGGCGGCTCCGGCGGCACCAGCTCCACTGCGCGCTCAAGCGCGGCGAGCGCGGCGGCGTCATTTCCAATCTGGTAAAGGTATTCACCGAGGTCCACCTGGAGGAGCGCCGCACGGTGCGGGTCTTCCGCTCCGACGAACTCGATTGCACGCCGTGCGAGCTCGACCGCGCGTGGCGCGGCGCCGACGTGGCTGGCGAGCCCGGCGGTCCAGGCGCAGAGCCCGGCGAGGTCAAGCCCGGCGAGCCCGGCCGCGTCCGGCACCGCGGGCCACAGCGCGAGCGCCCGCTCCAGGTGCGTGTGAGCCTCCGCGAGGCCGAAAATCGTCTCCGCCTGCCTCGCCGCTTCGACGGAGGCAACGACCGCCTCTGCCGGGCGGTCCGCCGCTGCCCAGTGCGACGCGAGTTCCGCCGCTCCCGCCATCCCACTGCGCGCGAGCTCTCGAGCAAGCCGCGCGTGCAGCCC
>DAIOWL010001393.1:0-1793 GCA_036758545.1 Streptosporangiaceae bacterium
ATCTTCCGGGTGTTCGCCCGCCGCCCGGACCGGGCGCACGGCATCGCCGGCTGGGGCCGGTACTACCTATCCCGCCGGTGCGCCCTGAGCCTGCGCCACCGGGAGCTGCTCATCCTGCGTACCACCGCGCGGTGCGGTGCCGAATACGAGTGGGGCGTGCATGTGCAGGTGTTCGCGGCCAAGGCCGGGCTGTCCGCCGGGCAGGTCCGCTCGGTGACCGCCGGGCACCTAGACGACCCGTGCTGGACCGAACCAGCCGACCGGGCCGTGCTCCGCGCCGCCGACGCGCTGGACCGGGACAGCGACCTGTCCGACGCCGACTGGACCAGTCTGGTCACCGAGGTCGGCGAGGAGGGCGCCGTCGACGCCCTGCTGATCTGCGGCTGGTACCGCGCGATCTCGTACGTCGCCCGGGCGACCCGGCTGGCGTCCGAGCCAGGCGCGCCGCGGTTCGCCGAGGTGACCTAGCTGGCCAGGTTGCGCAGCAGCAGGGCCTCGGCCAGGCAGGCCCGCTCGAACGTGGCCAGGTGCAGGCTCTCGTTGCTGCCGTGCGCCCGCGTGCCGGGGTCTTCCACCCCGGTGATCAGGATCTCCGCGTCGGGGAACAGGCCGGCGTAGGCGGTGACGAAGGGGATGGACCCGCCCGCGCCGGCGTCGACGGCCGGCCGCCCCCACGCCTCGCCGAGGGCCGAACGGGCGCATTGATACGCCCGTCCGCCGACCGGTGCGGTGAACGGGGCGGCGAGTGAGCCCGGCTGCACGCTCACCTGGGCACCCCAGGGCGCGTGCGCCGTCAGGTGCGTGGTGAGCGCCTCGCAGGCCGCGGCCGCGTCGTCGCCGGGCGCGATCCGCATGCTGACCTTGGCCCGCGCCACCGGGATGAGCGTGTTGGAGGCCGCCGCCACCGACGGCGCGTCGATGCCGATGACGGCGATCGCCGGGCCGGCCCACAGCCGGGCGGTCAGGCCCCCGGTGCCGGTCAGCCGGACCCCGTCGAGCATCCCCGCCTCGGCGCGGAACTGCTCCTCGGTCAGGTCTAGGGGATCGGCCCCGCCGGAGCCAGCAGAGCCCCAGGTCAGGCCGGGTACCGCCACCGCGCCGCGCTCGTCGTGCAGGCTGGCCAGCATCCGGCACAGTGCGGTCAGCGCATCCGGGGCCGGGCCGCCGTACATGCCGCTGTGCACGCCGTGGCGCAGCGTGCGCACCTCCACCACGACGCTGGTCCCGCCGCGCAGCGAGGTGGTCAGCGCCGGGATGTCCTCGGTCCAGTTGCCCGCGTCGGCGAACACGACCACGTCGGCGCGCAGCGCGTCCCGGAACGCGTCCAGGAAGCCGGGCAAGGCCGGCGAGCCGATCTCCTCCTCGCCCTCGACCAGCACGGTGACCCCGACCGGGAGCCCGTCGGCGTGGGCGCGCAGCGCGGCTAGGTGCACTGCCACCCCGGCCTTGTCGTCGGCGGTGCCGCGCCCGTAGAGCCGGCCGTCCCGTTCGGCTGGCTCGAACGGGTCGCTGTCCCAGTCCGCGGCCTCGCCCGGCGGCTGGACGTCGTGGTGCGCGTAGAGCAGCACGGTGGGGGCGCCCGGCGGGCCCGGCCTGCGGCCCAATACGGCGGGCCGGCTCTCCCCCGCCGTCACCACGTCGACCTCGGGCAGGCCGGCCTCGCGCAGCAGCGTGGCGACCTCGCCGGCGCTGGCCCAGACATGCCGCGTGGCGTCCGGGTCCGCCGACACCGACGGGATCCGCACCAGCCGCTCCAGGTCGGCCCGGGCCGACGGCAGGACCTCCCGGACGGC
>DAIOWL010001394.1:0-1790 GCA_036758545.1 Streptosporangiaceae bacterium
GCCGGCGCCCCGCAGCGGGGGCAGCGCGCGGGCGCGCATCCGCCGCAGCAGCCGGGTATCAGCGTTCCGGACCAGGGGGTGGGTGCCGCCGTTGCGCTCGGCTTCGCCCTGCCACCGTGCCTGCCGGTCCGCGAACGTCGCCGCGTCGTCCAGTTCGGCGCAGTCGAGCGTGTTGTCGTTGACGTCCACGACGATCGTGTCGCCGTCCTCGATCAGCGCGATCGGCCCGCCCAGCGCCGCCTCGGGCGAGACATGCCCGATGACCAGCCCTACCGACCCGCCGGAGAAGCGGGCGTCGGTCATCAGCGCGATGGTGATGCCGCGGCGGCGGCACAGCGCGGTGATCCGCGAGGTCGGGTCGAGCAGTTCCGGCATCCCGGGCGCGCCGCGCGGGCCCTCGTAGCGGATCACCACCATGTCGCGGTCGGCGAACCGGTCCGGGTCGGACGCCAGCGCCTGGATCAGCGCCGCCTCGCTGTCGAAGACGCGGGCTCGCCCGGTGAACCGGCCGTCGGCCATGCCGCCCTCGACGCCGGCCAGCTTGATCACCGCGCCGCCGTCGGGGGCGAGGTTGCCGCGGAGCAGCCGCAGCCCGCCGGTCGGCTTGAACGGCGCGGTCAGCGGGTGGATCACGTCGCCGTCAGGCGCGGGCGGGGCCAGCCGGGCGACCTGCCCGGCCAGCGTCTCCCCGGTGCAGGTGAGGCAGTCGCCGTCGAGGAGCCCGGCGTCGAGCAGCTCGCGGACGATCACCGGCAGGCCGCCCTTGGCGTCAATGTCAACCATCGAATAACGGCCGAACGGGCGGGCATTGATCAGCACCGGAAGCGAGCGCGAGACCCGGTTGAATTCCTCCTGCGTGATCACCTCGCGCCAGAAGTCGAGACCGGCGGCGCGGGCTAGTTCGGGCGCGTGAAGCACGACGTTGGTGGAGCCGCCCATGGCGATCGCCACCAGCGTCGCGTTGCGCAGCGACGCCGGCGTGACGATGTCCCGGGGGCGGATGCCGCGCTCGGACAGCACCTGCAGTGCGTCGAGCAGCTGACCCGGGAATTCCTTGATACGGCGGCCGTCCTCCGACGCCGGGCTCACCATGTGGAGCGGCTCCATGCCACAGGTCGCGATGAACGACTGCATGGTGTTGTAGGTGAACATGCCGCCGCAGCTGCCGTGGCCGGGCGAGCCCTCCAGCGCCAGGCGGCGCCGCTCGGCCGGCGACTCCGCGGCCGCCTGGAAGCAGGAGATGATGTCGATCGGCTCCCCGGTCAGGGAGTCGATGCCGGGGCGGATCGACCCGTCGGACATGATCACCGCGGGGACGTTGTGCTCCAGGATCGCGGCGAGCGTCCCGACCGGCGGCTTGTCGCAGGCGACCACGGCGATCACCCCGTGGAGGTCACTGCCCTCCAGGTGCAGGCAGACGCCGTCGTTGGTGGTCTCCCGGCCGATCAGCGAGTACCGCATCTCGGGGGTGCCGTTGCGCTGCCCGTCGGAGATCCCGCCCGAGAAGTTGGGCGCGATGACCCGTACCGGCAGGTCGGCGACGGAGACCCGGCGGCGCAGTTCGTCCTGGACCGCCTCGACCTTCGCCGGGACCCCGGCGTAGCAGATGCTGTCACCGAGGTTGCCGATCACTCCCCAGGCCGGGCAGTGGATCTTGTCCGGGTCCTGTCCCTGCAGCCGCGCCGTCGCCACCGCCTGGGTATCCTGCCCCGGCTTCCACGTCTCCGCGTCGCTCACCGCCGACTCCTCACATCCCGCGACCATAACCGTGACCGATGGTACCGACGCCT
>DAIOWL010001395.1:0-208 GCA_036758545.1 Streptosporangiaceae bacterium
GCAGTGGACCGGCCGCCGCTGGAGCGGGGCCCAGGCCTACAGCGACAGCAAGCTCTACGACACTGCGCTGGCCTTCGCGGTGGCCCGGCACTGGCCCGGGGTCTGGTCCAACGCGGTCGAGCCGGGCTGGGTGGCGACCCGGATGGGCGGGGCCGGCGCCCCCGGCGACCTGGCCCAGGGCCCGGTCACCCAGGCCTGGCTGGCGGTC
>DAIOWL010001395.1:218-1790 GCA_036758545.1 Streptosporangiaceae bacterium
GGCGCCGCCGGCCCGGCACATGGCCCGGGCGATCTGCGGCGCGGTGATCAGCGCCCAGTGCGGGTCAGCCGGGTCCCCGAGGCACGGGCGGATCGGCCGGCGGCCCCGGTTAAGGTGGCGGCATGCTCTTTCCCACCGCGCTGGTTGGCAGCTACCCGCAGCCGGACTGGCTCATCGACCGGGACCGGCTCGGCCACCGGCTGCCGCCCCGGGTCCGGGCCCGTGAACTGTGGCGGGTCGACCCTGCGCACCTGGAGCAGGCTCAGCGGGACGCCACCCTGCTCGCGCTGCGCGACGAGGAGCGGGCCGGGCTGGACATCGTCACCGACGGCGAGCAGGTCCGGGAGAGCTATTCGAACCGGTTCGCCACCGCGCTGGACGGCGTGGACCTGGACCACCCCGGCACCCTGCTCGGCCGCACCGGCATCCCCAACCCGGTACCCCGGATCACCGGCCCGATCCGGCGCCGGCACCCGGTCGAGACCGAAGACGTGGCCTTCCTGCGGGCCAACACCGACCGGACGGTGAAGATGACCGTGCCGGGCCCGTTCACCATGGCCCAGCAGGCCGAGAACGACTACTACGCCAACCCCGAGGACCTGGCTCTGGCCTACGCCGAAGCCGTCAACGAGGAGGTCGCGGACCTGTTCGCGGCGGGTGCCGACATCGTGCAGCTGGACGAGCCCTACCTGCAGGCGCGCCCCGAGCCGGCCAGGCAGTTCGGGGTGAAGGTCATCAACCGGGCGCTGGAGGAGGCGGCCGGCACCACCGCCGTGCACCTGTGCTTCGGTTACGCCGCCATCATCCACGAGCGCCCCGCGGGCTACTCGTTCCTGCCCGAGCTGGCCGCCTGCCGGGCCGACCAGATCTCCATCGAGACCGCGCAGTCCGGCCTGGACTGCTCGGTGCTGGCCACGCTGGACGGCAAGACCATCATCCTGGGCGTGCTCGACCTGAACGACATGACCGTCGAGTCCCCCGAGACGGTGCGGGCCAGGGTCGAGCGGGCGCTGCCCCACGTACCGGCCGAGCGGATCGTGCTCGCCCCGGACTGCGGGATGAAGTACCTGCCGCGCGACGTCGCGTTCGGCAAGCTCACGGCGATGACAGAGGCGGCCGGCCGACTGCGGGCCGAGGCGGGTTCCTAGGCGAAGATCTACCCCTGGGGCACGCCGGGAGAGCACAATGTTGCCGTGACTTATGGGCAGGCAGGTGCGGTATGCCCGCAGTGCGGCAGCGCCGCCGCGGTGCATTCGGTGGACGAGCTCGCGGCGATGGCCCGCGCCCGGCTCGGGCAGTTCGGGCTGGGGTACCAGGGACCGCCTCAGGGATACCAGCAGCCACCGGGGTACCAGGCGCCACCACAGGGATATCAGCCGCCGCCGGGGTCTGCCCCGCCGGGGTCTGCCCCGCCGGGATCTGGCCCGCCGCCACCGCCGTCGTCCGGCTTTCCCTCGCCGTCGTCGGGGTTCCCTGCGGCCCCGCTGTCGCCCGACTTTCCGGCGCCTCCTCCCCCGCCCCCACCGCCGCCGGACTATTCGGACACGGCGCCGCCGCCGGGATACAGCGGCC
>DAIOWL010001396.1:0-1787 GCA_036758545.1 Streptosporangiaceae bacterium
GCTGTACGAACGCGTCGCGCAGCGTCTCCTGCTCGGGCGCGGGCGGCGACCAGGGCCGGGCTGGGGCCGCGGCCGCCGTTGCCGTGACCGCCATTGCCATGACCGCCATTGCCGTGGCCGCCGTTGCCGTGGCCGCGGGAGTGCGTGTGCTGCGTGGCGTGGCCGTCGGAGTCGGGATCGAAGGTGAGGATGACGCCGCGGCCGTTGCAGCACTCACACTGCGTGGAGAAGGCCTCGAGCAGGCCGGCGCCGACCCGTTTCCTGGTCATCTGGACCAGGCCGAGCGAGGTCACCTCGGCGACCTGGTGCTTGGTCCGGTCCCGGGACAGGCACTCCAGCAGCCGCCGGAGGACCAGTTCCCTGTTGCTCTCCAGCACCATGTCGATGAAGTCGATGACGACGATGCCGCCCACGTCGCGCAGCCGGAGCTGGCGGACGATCTCCTCGGCGGCCTCGAGGTTGTTCCTGGTGACGGTCTCCTCCAGGTTCCCGCCCTGGCCGGTGAACTTGCCCGTGTTGACGTCAACCACGGTCATGGCCTCGGTCTTGTCGATGACCAGGGAACCGCCGCTGGGCAGCCAGACCTTGCGCTCGAGCGCCTTGGCCAGCTGCTCGTCGATGCGGTACTCGGCGAACGCGTCGCGGTCGCCCTGCCAGCGGGCGACCCGGTCGGCCAGGTGCGGGGCGACGTACTTGACGTACTCGTCGACCACGTCCCAGGCTTCCTCGCCGGACACCACCAGCTTGCTGAAGTCCTCGTTGAATACGTCCCTGATCACGCGGATGGTCAGGTCGGGCTCGCCGTAGAGCATCGCGGGGGCGCTGGCCGTCTTGGACTTCTTCTCGATCGCCTCCCACTGGGCGGCGAGCCGGGAAACGTCCCGGGACAGCTCCTCCTCGGCAGCCCCCTCGGCCGCGGTGCGCACGATGACGCCCGCGTTCTCCGGCATCACCTTCTTGAGGATCTGCTTGAGGCGGTTGCGTTCGGTGTCGGGCAGCTTGCGGCTGATGCCGGTCATCGACGCGCCGGGCACGTAGACCAGGTACCGCCCTGGCAGGCTGACCTGGCTGGTCAGCCTGGCCCCCTTGTGACCGACCGGGTCCTTGGTGACCTGCACGATCACCGACTGGCCCGCCTTGAGCGCCGACTCGATGCGCTTGGGCTGGCCCTCCATGCCGCTGACGTCGAAGTTCACCTCGCCGGCGTAGAGCACCGCGTTGCGGCCCTTGCCGACGTCCACGAAGGCGGCCTCCATCGACGGCAGCACGTTCTGGACCTTGCCCAGGTAGACGTTGCCGACGTAGGACTGGTGGCTGGACCGGTTCACGTAGTGCTCGACCAGCACGCCGTCCTCAAGCACCGCGATCTGGGTCCGGTCGTTGCGCTGGCGGACCACCATGGACCGCTCGACCGACTCGCGGCGGGCGAGGAACTCGGACTCGGTGACGATCGGCGGCCGACGCCGACCGGTCTCCCGGCCCTCGCGGCGCCGCTGCTTCTTGGCCTCGAGCCTGGTGGAACCCTTGACCGAGCGGACGTCGTCGTTCCCGTTCGGCTCGCGTACGTGCACCACGGTGTCCGGCGGGTCGTCCGACCCGGGAGCGTCGGGGCCCTCCCCGGCCGAACCCCGGCGGCGCTTGCGCCGCCGCCGCCGACCGCTGCTCCCGGTGTCGCCGTCGGCGTCGGCCGATCCGGCGTCGCCGTCGCCGCTATCGTCGGCCGGAGCCTCGGCCGCGGGCGCGGGGGCTGCGCTCGCAGACACTCCCGCGAGCAGCGCTCGGCCTCG
>DAIOWL010001397.1:0-1784 GCA_036758545.1 Streptosporangiaceae bacterium
TCAGGCCCATGGACTGGGCCAGCCGCCGGGCCGGGTCGACGGTGAGCACGCACGCTTGCCGGCCCCGTTCGGCGGCGCGCAGGCCGATGGCGGCCGCGGCCGTGGTCTTGCCCACGCCACCGGACCCGCAGCAGACGATGATCCTGGTCCGCCGGTCATCGATGAGCCGGTCCATGTCCAGCTTCGGAGCGGTCACGCCGCCCCCTGGTCCCTGAGCTCGGCGGCCAGCTGATACAAGCTGGCCAGGTCGATTCCTTCGGGGATCATCGGCAGCTCGTAATGCGGGCGGCCGGAGGTGAGCAGCTCGTCCCGCTCCCTGTTCTGCAGCGCCACCTGCAGCGCGTGCTCCTTCAGCTCGGTCATCAGGTCGGCGGCCAGCCCGTGGTTGTCGCTGATCCCGGCCGCCTTCAGGCCGAGGGCCAGTTCGCTCACGTCCAGCGACCCGCTGGCGGCCTCGGCCAGGTCGGCCTCGCCGAGCATGGTCGGGCGGGCCATGTTGATGAAGATGCCGCCGGGCCGGATCGCGCCGCCGGTCAGCTCGTGCAGGTCGGCGAGGCCGTCGAGGGTTTCCTGTACGGGCATCTCCTCGAGCGTCGTGACGAAGTGCACCGCGGTCTGCGGCGACCTGATCACCCGGGCCACCGTGTCCGAGTGCGTCTTTATCGGCCCCACCTTGGCCAGGCCGGAGACCTCGGTGCTGACGTCGAGGAAACGGCTGATCCGGCCGGTTGGCGGCGCGTCCATCACCACCGCGTGGTACACGTGGCTATCGTCGCGCCGGCTTGCCCGCCGCCGGGCCGCCTCGGTGGCCTTGCCGGTGACCAGCACGTCGGACAGGCCCGGGGCGATCGTGGTGGCGAAGTCGACCACGCCCAGCCTGGTCAGGGCCTTCCCGGTGCGGCGCAGGTTGTAGAACATCTCCATGTAGTCGAGCAGCGCGCCCTCCGGGTCGACGGCGAGCGCGTACACGTCACCGCCCTGCCCGGACCCCTGGGCGCCCAGCCCGATCGCCACCTTGCGCTCCTCGTAGGGGAGCGGCGGGCAGTCGAAGAGGCGCGCGAGGCCCTGCCTGCCCTCGACCTCGATCAGCAGGACCCGGCGTCCGGCGCTGGCCAGCGCGAGCGCCAGGGCCGCCGCCACCGTGGTCTTGCCGGTGCCGCCCTTGCCCGTGACGACGTGCAGGCGGACGCCGTCCCAGTCGGTATCCCTCGTGGTCATGCCCTTGCTGCCTCCGGGTTGTTTCCTCCCACGGAGGCTATCTCCGCTCCGATACCTTATGGTTCGGCGGCCGGCTGCTAACCTGTGACCTTTTTGTCACTACGCTGGGGTCTAGGAAGAGAGGTGATCCCGGTGGGTGCAATTTTCGCCGTCATCGTGATCCTGGTCATACTCGGGATAATCGCGGCAGGGCGCTCGCTCAAAGTTGTGCAGCAGTACGAGAAGGGCGTCATCTACCGGTTCGGGCAGGTCCTGCCCGAGCTGCGCGGCCCCGGGCTGCACGCCATCCGCCCGATCGGCGACCGGATGGCCAAAGTCAACATGCAGATCGTCGCCATGGCCGTGCCCGCCCAGGAGGGCATTACCAGGGATAACGTGAGCGTCCGGGTGGACGCGGTGGTGTACTTCCGCGTGGTGGACCCGATCAAGGCCACCGTGAACGTGCAGAATTACATGTTCGCCATCTCCCAGCAGGCGCAGACCTCGCTGCGCTCGATCATCGGCCAGTCCGAAATGGACCAGCTGCTGGCCGAGCGGGAATCCGTGAACAGGGAACTGCGCCGGAT
>DAIOWL010001398.1:0-1775 GCA_036758545.1 Streptosporangiaceae bacterium
CCGCGGGCACAGCGAAGTGCCCGGCAGGGCGTGACACAGGGTAGCGGCGGGCACTGCCCCCGACGGCTGAGGTCAGCGGATGCCGACCGAGTGGCTCGATCCGGCCGGGCTCCCGGCCTGCCGGCCGCGGGCCGTGGCGGCGCGGGTGGTGGCGGTGCGGGCCTTGGCCGCGAGGACCCCGGTCCGGGCGAGCAGCATGGCGATGGACAGGAAGATGAGGCTGTCGGTCAGGGCTCCGACGCTGATGTGGGTGGTCGCCATCCAGCTGCCGAGCGAGGCGCCGAACACGTGGTTGGCACCGTAGGCGAAGTACAGGCGGCCGGCTACCACCGCGACCCAGACCAGCGCGTACGGCATCCCGGCGTGGGAGACGGCCTGGCCGGACGGCTCGTCGTAGCGCACCCGGATCAGCGCGGCGGCGAGGATGCCGAGGACCAGGCCCGCGGCTGCCCCGGCAATCTCCAGGGCGAGCCCGTTGCCCGAGACCGCGGCGCCCTTGATGAAGAACGGGACCACGACCGCCGCCGTGATGAACGGGCGCAGCAGCCGCAGCGGGCCGACCTTGCGCTGGCCCATGTCGCTGAACAGGACCGCGGCCAGGATGACGAGGTTGAGGATCCAGACGCTGGCGTCCACTTCGAGCTCCTTGATGAGGTGTTTAGCTGATGTCTGCCACGCTAGGAACCGGCCGGTTGGAAGCGCGTCGGCCTGCGGCTTGATCACAGGTGCAGCGCGGGTGGAGGCCGTCAGCAGCCGCCGCGTCCACCCGGAGTCAACCCCGGGTCAACCCGGCCGGTCGGCCGCGCGCGGGCCGCGCCGGGCTACGTTGATATCAGCAGCCAAGAAGGCAGGTCAGGCAGGAGCGACGAGCGTGTTCGGTTTCATGTCGCGGAGGGATCCGGCGACGGGTGCGGTCAGCGTCACGCGCATGATCGACCTGATCCGGGCCTGCGGTCTCCTCGTGGTGATCGTCACCGTCACGCTGGCCAGCCCGCGGCCCGGCTTCGACAGCGCCCACGGCCTGGCCATCACGATCACGCTCGGCCTGTCCGTCGTCGCGTGGGTCGCCTGGATGCTGTCCGGAAGCACCGGCGACAGGCACTGGCTGAGCGTCGGGAGCCTGGTCGCGATGGCCGGGATAGGCGGCGCGCTCGCCGGCCTGTCGCCGAACAGCCCCGCTGTCGCCGTCGGCTGCGCGGCCACCTTCAGCGCGGGCGTCCGGCTGCGGACCGAGGGGTCGCTGGCCATCCTGGCCGAGACAATAGCCACGTTCCTGATCACGGGGCTGGCCACCGGGGCCCCGGCCGGCGCGCTCCTGGGCTACACGTTCGCCTACGCCGGCCTGTGGAGCGTGGCCCTGACCCGGCGCGAGTACCTGGTCCGGGCCGAACAAGCCGAGCACATGCTCGCCGAGACCCAGCGCGCCCGGGAGGCGGAAACCCACGCGGCGGCATTGGCCGAGCGGGCCAGGATCGCCCGGGACATCCACGACGTGCTCGCCCACTCGCTGGCCGCGGTGTCGGTCAACCTGCAGGCCGCCGACGGTCTGCTGACGGCGGAATCGCTCCCCGCGGATAACCCCGAGCTCATCAAGGCCAAAGAGTGCATCGACCGGGCCGGGACGCTGACCCGGGAGGGCCTGGCCGCGGCCCGCCGGGCCATCCTGGCGCTGCGCGAGGACGCGGCGCCGCTGCCCGACCAGTTGGCCACGCTGGCCGCCCAGTACCAGGCGGCCGGCGACACGGCGATCAACCTGACCGTCACCGGCCTGCCGC
>DAIOWL010001399.1:0-1774 GCA_036758545.1 Streptosporangiaceae bacterium
GCCGGTCACCGGGCCGCGGATGGTGCGGCGGATCAATATCGACGGCGACGGGCAAGGTGATCTGGCCGGGCACGGCGGCGAGCAGCGGGCGGTGTTCGTCTACCAGATCGAGTCCTACCACTACTGGAAGGAACAGCTCGGCCGGGATGACTTCGAGTACGGGCAGTTCGGGGAGAACTTCACCGTGCAGGGCCTGGCCGACGACCAGGTGTGCATCGGCGACCGTTACCGGATCGGCGGCGCGATTTTCGAGGTAACCCAGCCGCGGGTCACCTGCTTCCGGGTGGGAATCCGGATGGATGATCCCCGGATGCCCGCGCTGCTGGTTTCCCACCACCGGCCCGGGTTCTATTTCCGCGTGCTGACCGAGGGCGCGGTAGAGGCCGGGCAGGAGATTGTCAAGGTTGCCTCCGGCCCGGAAGGCATGACGGTCGCGGAGACGGACGCCCTGCTCTACCTGCCCGGGCATCCCCGGCAGCAGGTGCTGCGCGCGTTGCGTATCCCGGCGCTCAGCGCCGGGTGGAAGTCCTCGTTCCAGGAGATGCTCGGTCAGTCCGGGGAGGCCTCCGGCAACGCGGGCCTGACCGAAGCGAGCCCGCCGCCGGCCTGGCCCGGGTTCCGGCCGCTCACCGTGACCGGAATCGACCGGGAGAGCGAGACCGTGATCTCGGTGCACCTGGCCGATCCCGGAGGCGGGAGCGTGCCCGCCGCCCTGCCCGGACAGTTCCTGACCCTGCGCCTGCATCCTGACCCCGCCGAGCAGCCGCTGCTGCGCAGCTATTCGCTGTCGGGACCCCCAGGTGCCCGCGACTACCGCATCAGTGTCAAGCAGGAGGAGCACGGCGCCGCCAGCCAGTTCCTGCACACCCGGGTGCGGGCCGGTGACCTGCTGGAGGCAGCCGCACCGCGTGGCACCTTTACCCTGCGCCCGGGCCAGACGCCGGTTTTGCTGATCAGCGCGGGTGTCGGCGCGACACCGGTGCTGGCCATGCTGGACGCGCTGGCCGCGGCCCGGTCCACCCGGGACATCTGGTGGCTGCACGGCGCGCGCCGCCGCGCCGATGAGCCGTTCGCGGCCGAATCCCGCGCCCTGCTGGCCGCGCTTCCCAGCGCGCACCGGCACATCTGCTACAGCAGCCCGGGCCCTGACGACGTCCAGGGCCACGACTACGACACGGCGGGGCGCCTGTCGGCGCCGGTCCTGGGCGCGCTGGAGCTGCCTCGCGACGCCGATGCCTACCTGTGCGGGCCCCCCGCGTTCATGGCCGATATATCCGCGGCCCTGGCCGCGGCGGGTATCCAGGCGGCCCGCATTCGCACCGAGGTGTTCGGCGCCGGGCCCGCGCTGACACCGGGTATCGCGCCCGCGGCCGCCCGCCGTCCGCACCCGCCCGCGGGCCAGCCAGGCGGCGGCCCGCTGGTCGCGTTCGCGCGCAGCGACCTGAGCGTGCGCTGGGACCCCGGCTACGCCAGCCTGCTCGAGTTCGCCGAAGCCTGCGACGTACCGGTGCGCTGGTCATGCCGCATCGGAGTGTGCCACACCTGCGAGACAGCCATCATGTCCGGTGCCGTCCGCTACTCCCCCGACCCGGTCGATGACCCCGCCGACGGCGACGTCCTCATCTGCTGCTCGCAGCCACGCGACGACATGGTCCTCGACCTGTGATGCGCCGTCATCACGGATGATCGCCGACCTTGTCGGTGGCTGGCCGGACGGTGGCGCACCATGCCGCGATCTCGGCGCGGCGCGCGGCGCCCAGCTTGGCGAGGATAT
>DAIOWL010001400.1:0-1773 GCA_036758545.1 Streptosporangiaceae bacterium
TCACCGGCCGGAGGGTCACCAGGTCGCCCATGGCCGCGAGTTTACAACTGACAGCAACGGCGACAGGTCAGCGGTCTGCCTCGCAGGCGAGCGGCGCGCGGCGAGAACTCCCAGGCAGCCGCCGGGAGCGCGGCGAGCGCGGAGATGGCCGAGCCCAGCAGCAGTGCGTTGATTGGTGAGACGGCATCACGCCACGCGGTGATTGACGTGGTGATCCAGTAATCCAGCCGCAGATCGCGATGGGCCTGGAGCCGGCTGCCGCTGGCGGAAACCAGGTGATCTCGGCGTGCTGCCTGGGTAAGGTCGGGCAATGCCCGAGCTGAAGCGGCTGCATGCCGGTCATGCCCCAGCGGTCCTGGCCTTCGAGCTGGCGAACCGCGCCTACTTCGCTGCCTCGATATCCGACCGCGGCGACGACTTCTTCGCCCAGTTCACCGACAGGTACAACGCCTTGCTGGCTGAGCAGGAGGCCGGCGTGTGCGCCTTCTACGTACTCGTCGCCGAGGACGGCTCGGTACTCGGCCGGTTCAACCTGGTCGACATCGACGACCACACCGCGGAACTCGGCTACCGGGTCGCGCAGCATGTGGCCGGCCGTGGCGTGGCGACCGCGACCGTCCGGGAGCTGTGCCGGCTGGCGGCGGCCCAGCACGGGCTGCGCACGCTGCGGGCGGCCACCACCCGCGAGAATGTCGCGTCCCAGAAGGTACTGACCAAAGCCGGGTTCGTCGCTGTCGGCCCGGCCGACCCGGGCCACATCGGCGGTAAGCCAGGCACCTGGTATCAGCGCGACCTCATGCTCTAGCCGTCTAGCGCGATGGTGCCGGGGGACCGGCTACATGCTGGCCGCCAGCTCTGTCAGGAAGGCGGGCAGGCGGCCGGCGCCGAAGTCGTAGAACCGCGCCCACCGTGGTTCGATCGAGATGCGCACCTGCTGCTTGTACATCGACCGGACCTGGCCCTCGAATGCTGCGTGCGTGTCAGGGTCCAGCGCCTTCTTCGCCGCCTTGAGGTACTCGTCGGCGACGCCGTCGACGGTCTCCAGATGCGCGAATCCGCGCACGAGGAGGCTTTTCGCGGCGGCGGGAGTATCACCGACGTCGATCGTTATCGCGACGTCCGGACGCGCCGACAGTGCCCGGACCTTCGGTGACGTAGTCGCCGTACAGACGACAATGCGCTCGCCGTTCCAGTAGAAGGCGATCGGGATCACCCGCGGAAGAGCGTCCGGGCCGTTGTAGGCGAGCCGGGCCACCGTCGCAGACTCGAGCAGCTCTGTGGCGCCCGGCTGTCCCAGCTCTCGTGCGACATCCTGCCTGTCCATCACTCGTCCTTTCTCTTTGCGTGGTGCGGCCCCGGTGGCCGCATCTCCCCCTGGGACGGAGCCGCCAGGCCGGGCTCGACATCCCCGGCCAGATTTCGCCGTGTTCGGCTGGGTCACGAGGGGAGAAGCTGCTCGTCAAGGGACAAGGGCAGCACGCTGGTGTCCGTGGTGCTGCCGGGTCCCTGGCGTGGCGCCGTGACTCCTGGTACCGAGTCCAGTCGGTGATCCGCCTGGCCCTGGCGCGGCCTGTCCCGCGGGGTGGCGAGCCTGCTGCTGATGCGGGCCGCCGGTTAACGGGGTGAAGGCGCCCTGGCCCCCAATAGATGGGGGCAGGGGCCCCTTCACCCCGCGGGCGGAAGCGTCAGATGGGGGCAAGGGCCCCTTCACCCCACGAGCGGAGGCGTCATATGGGGCAGGGACTCCGGGCCCCGTGACGGGCGTGGCGCTTA
>DAIOWL010001401.1:0-1771 GCA_036758545.1 Streptosporangiaceae bacterium
GGCCAGGTTCACCGCGGTAATCCACCAGGCCAGCGATCTCGGCTGCCAGGCCGTCCAGCCGTGGCACACCTCGAACCACGCGAGGAGGCTGGCGACCAGGAAGCAGACCGATCCGAAGACGTCGGGGCGCCAGACGTGGTGCTGCGCCTGCGCCGTGCCCACCGCGGCGAAGATGGCGGCGCACGTGCTGACGTTGAATTCCAGGGTCCCCACGAGCTGCACGGCGGTCGCCTGCCAGCCGATCTGGCCGGGCAGGAACACGAAGACCTTCCGGCGGGCCGCGCCCGGCCGCCGGGGCGCGGCATCGACCGCCTCGCGGTATTGCAGGAAGCCGGCCGAGGTGAAGAACAGCGACCCGATGAAGAACGTCACGGCGTCGGGCCGCGCGCCCACGGCGTTCACGTACGCCGGCACCGTGCCCAGCGCGAACAGGAACGAGCCGACCGCGAACAGCACGCCGATCCACCAGTCACGACTTTGCGGGGCCCACCACGTCGAGCCGCGGGCCGGCGCTCCGGACAGGCGCTTGCGGTGCGTGCGGGACTCCCAGCGCGCGATCACGCCGTCGGGGCGCTTGCGGACGATATAGGTGACGAACGGCCCGAACCCGCGTTCTTCTGTCGTTTCTGACTGCGCCGGCATCGAGGGCTCTTCGGCGTCCGCGTGGCGGCTCACAGCTACCCAGGATGAGCACGCCGCGGCCGGGCGGCATCACCCAGCGCGGATGAGGTCACAGCGTCCCAGGCCGGTGCCGGCGAGGTGCGGCTGGACCCGCTAATGCCCGGTCAGCAGCTGGCGCAGGTAGTCGGCGCTCTGCCGGACGTCGGCGACTGGGCCTTCGCCGCGGGGATCCTCGGTCAAGATGGTGTCCTGTTCCAGGACATACCAGCCGCCGTAGTCGCGGTCCCGCAGATGGCTGACGATCGCGGCGAAGTCGACGTCACCGCGCCCGAGCGGCCGGTACATGCCCCGCCTGACCCCCTCGGTGTAGCTCAGCCGGCCCGACCTGACCTGCGCCGCGATCTGGTCGTCGACGTCCTTGAAGTGGGTGTGCGCGATCCGGTCCGGCGCCTGCCTGGTCAGCTCGGCCGGGTCGGTGCCGCCGATGAGCAGATGGCCGGTGTCCAGGCACAGCGAGATGGCCGAGCCCTCGAGTACCCGCTGGACCTCGTCACCGCTCTCGACCATGGTGCCGACGTGCGGGTGCAGGACGGCGCGGACGCTGCGCGCGGCGGCCAGGCTGGTGAGCCGGTCGAGGTTGGCGAGCAGCGTGGTCCAGCCCGCCTCGTCCAGGACGGGCCGCGTGTCGTAGCCGTCCCGGCCGGTGGCGGCCGACAGCACGAGCACCTCGGCGCGGGCGGCGTCGTAGCCGTCGAGCAGGCGCTCGATCTCCGGTGCGGGGTCGTGGCCGGCCTCGTGCAGGACCACGGGGGTGAAGCCGCCGACGGCGGTCAGGTGGCGGGCGGCCAGGAACTCCGCCATGACCGCCGGGTCGGCGGGCAGGAAACCGTCCGGGCCGAACTCGGTGGCGGCGAGGCCTACCTGGGCCATCTCGGTCAGGACGCGTGCGGGTGCGAGCTGGTAGCCCCACCCGGGCACCTCGCATACGCCCCAGGAGATGGGCGCGCCGGCGATCTTGTCAACGGAGCTGGTCATCAGGGATCTCCTTCGTGGAGTAGGTGTACCTCCGGGTCTGGCGGCGGGCGCTCCATGTACCGAGTTCGGTCTCCAGTTGCTGGCGTGACCATTGTTCTGACACGGCGCGGCCGAG
>DAIOWL010001402.1:0-1767 GCA_036758545.1 Streptosporangiaceae bacterium
CAATGTGACTGTTCATTCGCCGCTTGCAGCGGTCGTGTGGCCGTTGCCGGCCGAGCCTGCAGCCGGAGCCCGTTATGACGCTACCGCGTACTGCCGCTGAGGTCCTGTCCGGTCACGTGATGCTGGAGGTCCGCTGCATTGACCGGGCGATGCTGACGTTCCGGCAGCCGCGGCTGCAGTACGGGCAGGGCATCCACAAGTTCTTCTGCCAGCACCGGGGCAACCGGTTCGTCTCCTCGGCGCTGATGCTGCCGATGACCGAGCGGTTCACCGCCGACATCCGCCATTACATCGACATGCGGCGCCTGGACCTGGTCCGGTTCGCGAAGGGGCAGAGCAAGGACCAGGTCGCCAAGGAGTACCTGGCCGGGCACCACGGCGGGGAGTGCATCTTGTTCGTCGGCGTGGCCCAGGAGAAGACCCGGGTGTGGCGGACCGCGCGGCGCCAGGACCCGGCGACCGGGAAGCGGTACCCGTGGCTTTACCAGGAGCAGGCGATGGTCAACCACTGGTATTTCTACGGCTTCGACGCCGATTTCGGCCCGTTCCATATCAAGTTCTGCGGCTATTTCCCGTACACCGGCCAGATCTACTTCAACGGGCACGAGTACGCCAAGCAGCAGTGCCGGAAGGAAGGCATCGCCTTCACGGCCCTGGACAACGCGTTCGGCGCCGTCAGCGACCCGGCGGCGGTCCAGCGGATCTGCGACGGGCTGACCGACCAGAAGATCTACCGGTTCGCCGGCAAGTGGCTGGCCCGGCTGCCGCAGCCGTTCACCCGCGCCGACGAGGACGCCGATTACCGCTGGCAGCTGTCGGTCAAGCAGATCGAGTTCTCCACCACCATGGCCCTGGACCGGCCGGTCAGCGGGCGGATCTTCTTCGAGCAGCTGATCCGCGACAACCTCGACATCGGCCGCCCGGACAAGGTAAGCATCGTCTTCGGCCGGGCCATCCGCCAGCGCGGCAAGTACCGCACCCCCGGGACCTTCCGCACCCAGGTCATCACGACCGGCACCTGCCCCTACCTCTACCTGTACTACAAGAAAACCCACGTCAAGCAGTACCTCAAGGAAGGAAGGGCGCTCCGCACCGAGACCACCGTCAACCAGCCCCGCGACCTCGGCATCGGCAAAGAGCTGACGAACCTCGCCGCCATGGCGAAGGCAGGCTACGCCGCCAACCGGCGCCTTCTGGACGCCGAATGCATCAGCCACGACCCCGCCGCCGGAGCCGCCGCCCTGGAGATGCTCACCAGCCCGGTCATCAGCACTACCTGCACCCGCGTCCCGGGCATGCGCTTCCCCGACCCCCGCGTCCAGGCGCTCCTCGCGGCCTGCTGCGCCCTCGCGCTCCGGCCCGCCGGCTTCACCAGCCGCGACCTGCGGCACCTCCTCGCCCCCCAGCTGGGAAAAGATCCCGGGGACATGACCGGCGGCCAGATCAGCTACGACCTGCGCAGGCTCCGCGCCCACCAGATCATCGAGCGCATCCCGCACAGCCGCAGCTACCAGCTCACCGCCGACGGCCTGTCCACGGCCCTGTTCTTCACCCGGCTGACCAGGCGCGTCATCATCCCCGCACTCGCCGACCTCGCCGGGGCCGGCCCCCCGCCTGGCAGCCCGCTCCGCCAGGCCGACCGCGCCTACAACACAGCCATTGCCGACCTCGCCAGCCAGGCCTCACTCGGCATCCAGCTACCACCCGCCACCAAGCGCCGCTCACATCAGGCACCAGTCGTAACACCCAACCCAAGTTGACTCAACC
>DAIOWL010001403.1:0-1765 GCA_036758545.1 Streptosporangiaceae bacterium
ACGTTCGCCCTCCCGCGCGAGCTGCGCGCCGCCAGAACCGCCGGACCCGCTGGACCCTCTGGACCCACTGGAGCCGCCGGGCCGGGGTCCCGCCAGCCCGGCTGACCTGCTGACTCTGCCGACGGCGCCCGGGTCGCCCCGCACGGTGCCATACTGGTGCGAAACTACAGTCGGTGTCCGTGGGCTCGCCGTGGGCGAGCCTGAATGGCGCCGCGCGAACGCTGGAACAGGTGAGCATGAACCCGCTCGCTCCCTCGTTGCGGCTGGCCGAAGCCGCTGGGGTGCTGTCGCTGGCCACGGACCTGTCCATGGGCCAGCCCTTGGAACATGGGCTGCGCACCGCGATGCTCGCCCTGCGCACGGCCCAGGCGATGGGGCTGCCGCAGGACGACCAGGTCACCGTGTACTACACCGGCCTGCTGCACTTCGCCGGGTGCACCGCCGAGAGCGAGATCGACGCGCGGTTCTTCGGTGACGAGATGGCGGCGCGGCCGCGGATGCTGACGGTGGCGCACGGGTCCCGGCTGGAGCTCATCGCCACCGCGATGCGGACCGCCCACCAGGACAGTCCGCCGCTGGCTCGGGTGGCGATGATGATCAAGACGGCCTTCGGCGGCATCGCGGAGTTCCGCAAGTGGGCGGCCAGCCACTGCGATGTCGCCCGCCTGCTCGGCACCCGGATGGGCCTGTCCGCGCAGGTCCAGCAGGCGCTGCGGCACTTGTACGAACGGTGGGACGGCAACGGCATGCCGGGTGACCTGCGCGGCACCCAGATCCCGCTGGCGGTGCGGCTGATGCAGGTGGCCCAGGACGCGGACGTAGCCTGGCAGTACGGCGGGATGGCGCTGATCGGCCCGACCCTGACCCGGTGGGCCGGGTCGGGCCTCGACCCGGAGGCGGTCAGGATCTTCCTGTCCCTGGGCGACCGTCCCTACAAGGGCCTGGACGCACCCTCCATCTGGGCCGACGCGATGGCCGCCGAGCCGGGCCCGCAACCCGAGATAACCGAGGCGCGGCTGGACGCCTGCCTGTCGGCGATCGCGGACTTCGCCGACCTGAAGAGCATGTGGACGGCCGGTCATTCCCGCGGCGTCGCGGACCTCGCCGAGCGGGCCGCCGGGGTGGCCGGGCTCGCCGCCACCGAGGTGGTCGCGCTGCGCCGGGCGGCGCTGGTGCACGACATCGGGCGGGTCGCGGTGCCGGTCAGCGTGTGGGCGAAGCCAGGCCCGCTGACCCGTGGCGAGCACGAGCAGGTACGGCTGCATGCCTACCACAGCGAGCGGGTGCTCGACGCCTGTCCGGCGCTGCGCCCGCTCGCCCGGCTGGCCGGATCCCACGGCGAGCGGTGCGACGGATCGGGATACCACCGGGGCAGCCGGGCCGGTGACCTGCCCGCCGCGGCCTGGTTGCTGGCGGCGGCGGACTGCTACCAGGCGATGCGGGAGCGCCGGGCGTACCGCCCGGCGCTGTCGCCACAGGCGGCGGCCGACGAGCTGTCACGGGAGGCGCAGGCGGGCAGGCTCCCGCACGATGCGGTCCGGGCGGTACTGGCCGCCGCGGGCCAGCCGCGCCGGCCAGTACCCCTACCCCGGCCCGCCGGACTGTCCGAGCGCGAGTGCGAGGTGCTCGGCCTCATCGCCCGCGGCATGGCCACCAAGCAGGTAGCCCGCCAGCTGGGGATCTCCCCGAAGACCTGCGACCATCACATCCAGCGGCTGTACCGCAAGACGGGCCTGTCCACCCGGGCCGGCGCCACGCTGTTCGC
>DAIOWL010001404.1:0-1764 GCA_036758545.1 Streptosporangiaceae bacterium
GCCCGAGGCGCTAAGTTGGGAATACCGCGCTCCGCCGGTAGGCTGTGCGCTCGGTTTCCATTCGCTCGAACGAGTACATTGTCATGCCCAGCACACGTACACACGCACCCCGAGGGGCGCTTGTCTTCGACATGCGCCAGCTTGGCCGTCAGGCGGGGTCCGCGCTTACCCAGACGCGGACCGTCCCCGCGCCCGACGACCTGCGCCTGGAGCTTATCGGGGTACCGGCCGGGGCCGATGTCCCGCTCGAGGTCAGGTTCGAGGCGGTATCCGAGGGCGTCCTCGTCACCGGGACCGCGATCGCGCCGCTCGCAGGTGAGTGCGCGCGCTGCCTGGCCCCGCTGACCTCGTCGGTGACCGTCGGCTTCCAGGAGCTCTACCTGTACGCCGAAAGCCGCCACAATAAACACGACAAGCACGATAAGCACGACGAGCAGGACGCCGGGGAGCTCTACCACCTCGACGGCGACCTGCTCGACCTGGAACCTGCCTTCCGTGACGCGGTAGTGCTCGCGCTGCCGATGTCACCGCTGTGCCGGGAGGACTGTCCCGGGCTGTGCGCCGAGTGCGGCGCGCCGCTCGCCGACGCGGGTCCCGGACACCGGCACGATGCGGCGGTCGACCCGAGGTGGGCGGCCCTGCAGCAGCTGAGCGAGCAGGGCAACGACAAACATCAGGACCGGCGCGCCGGCGCCATCGACCTACAGGAGGGCTGACGTGGCGGTTCCCAAGCGGAGGATGTCCCGCAGTAACACCCGATCACGACGTTCGAACTGGAAGACCACCGCGCCTTCGCTGGTGAGCTGCCCGCAGTGTCACGAGCCGAAGCTCCCGCATGTGGCCTGCCCGACCTGCGGCACCTACCGGCGGCGTCAGGTCATCAACCCAGCCTGAGGAGGCTGTGTTGGCCTGGCCGCTGCGCGGCGGGTTGGCCTGGCCGCTGCGTGCCAGATACCGGGGGGTTATATTTCGCGCCCGGCCGGGCATCATCAGCGAGTGCTAGGAGGAGGACGCTTTGGGCGTCGTGAGCCGGTCCTGGGACGGCGGTGTGAACGCCGGAAGAGACCCCGCTGAGCTCAGGCATGCCCTTGGCGTGCCGATCATGCCAGCCTCGCTCGAGCGCGCCCTGACGCACCGCTCCTACGCTTACGAGAACGACAACCCGCCCACCAACGAGCGGCTGGAGTTTCTCGGCGACTCGGTGCTCGGCCTGGTCGTGACCGACACCTTGTACCGCGGCTACCCGAACCTGCCCGAGGGTCAGCTGGCCAAGCTCCGCGCCGCGGTGGTCCAGATGGGCGCGCTGGCCGAGGTGGCGCGCGAGCTCAGCCTGGGCGCCTACGTCAGGCTCGGCCGCGGCGAGCAGGTCACCGGCGGCCGCAACAAGCCCTCGATCCTGGCCGACACACTCGAGGCCGTGATCGGCGCGGTGTACATCGACTGCGGCCTGGACGAGGCCAGGGCACTGGTGCACCGCCTGTTCGACCCGGTCATCGCGAGGTCGGCCCGGCTCGGCGCCGGCCTGGACTGGAAGACCTCGCTGCAGGAGCTCACCGCGGTCAAGATGCTCGGGGTGCCCGACTACCAGGTCGAGGAGAGCGGCCCGGATCACCAGAAGTCGTTCCGGGCTACGGTCAGAGTCGGCGGCCAGGTGCTCGGCGCCGGTCAGGGGCGCACCAAGAAGGCGGCCGAGCAGCAGGCCGCCGAGGTGGCCTGGCGGGCCATCACGGCCGAGTCGGAGGGCCTGGCCCCAGAAAACGGCAG
>DAIOWL010001405.1:0-1764 GCA_036758545.1 Streptosporangiaceae bacterium
GGGACCGGCGTGAAGCTGTCAGCGCGGACCACAGCCGCGCGGTCCCGGACCGTATCCAGCGAGCCGAGCAGGTCGTCGATGGTCGGCTTCCGCGGCACCGTGGTGCCGCCGGGGCCGGCCACGGTCCGGCTGGGACAGCATCACCCCGATCGAGCATTCGGTCGCGGACCTGGTCGCCGAGGGGCTGTCCAATCCGCAGATCGGCAAGCGCCTGTACATCTCGAGCCGGACCGTGCAGACGCACCTCGCGCACGTCTTCGCCAAGCTGGACATTTCCGCGCGCGCCCAGCTCGCGGCCGAGGTGACCCGGCGGAGCGGCGTCTAGCCGGCCTCGGCGTCTGCGACCCCATGCTGCAGCAGGCGCCAGAGGTGCTCGACGTCGGACCGTTCGGTATTCTCGGCCCCGATCGAGACCCGCACCGACCACACGCCGTCCAGCAGCGTCGGCGTGACCAGAGCCGCGCCCGAGGTGTTGACCGCGTCCGCCCACGCGAGCGTGTGCGCGTTCAGCCCGTCGGCGTCCAGACCGGCGGGCTCGTGCCTGAGCACGACGGTCTGCAGGACGACCGGGGCGAGGACCCGCCAGCCGGGGGCGGCCTCGACCTGCCCGGCGAGCCAGCGGGCGTTGTCCAGGTCCCGGCGCAGCCGGGCCCGGATGGCCTCGACCCCGTCCAGCCGCAGCTGGAACCACAGCTTGAGCGCGCGGAACCGGCGGCCGAGCGGGATGCCCCAGTCCTTGTACTGGGTCACCTCGCCATCGACCGCGGAACGGAGGTAGGACGGGTTGGTCGACATGACCCGGATCAGGTAGGCCGGGTCCGCGACGTAGAGCAGCGAGCAGTCCCCCAGGGTCCCCAGCCACTTGTGCGGGTTCCAGTTCAGCGAGTCCGCGCCCTCGACGCCGTCGACCAGCCAGCGCATCTCCGGCAGCAGCAGCGCCGAGCCGGCCATGGCCGCGTCGATGTGCACCCACATCCCGTACCGCTGGGCCAGCGGGACGATCTCGGCCAGCGGGTCCACGGCCGTGGTCCCGGTGGTGCCGACGCTGACCACGACGGCGGCCGGGCGGCGCCCGGCTTTGACGTCTTCTTCGAGGGCCTGGGCCAGCGCGTCCGGGCGCATCGCGTAGGTTTGCGGGTCGACGGCGACCAGCCTGAGGTTGTCCCGGCCGAAGCCGGCCAGGGCCACCGCCTTCACGACCGAGGAGTGCGCGTGCTCGGTGGTGTAGACGGTCAGCGGCGCGCTCTCGGCCTGCAGCCCGCCGCGCACCTCGGAGTAGTCCGTCGCGCGCTCGCGCGCGACGAGCAGGGCGACCAGGCACGCGGTGGACGCGGTGTCCTGGATGACGCCCTTCCACGACTCGGGCAGCCCGGTCAGATCGCGCAGCCAATCGACCACGACCTCCTCGACCTCGGTCAGCGCCGGGGCGGACTGCCAGGTGATGCCCAGCGCGCCGATCCCGGCGCTGGCCAGGTCGCCCAGAGCCGAGCTGAGGGTCGAGTTGGCCGGGAACCAGCCGAAGTAACGCGGGTGCTGAACCTGGGTCACGCCCGGGACCACGATGGATTCGAGGTCGGCGAGGAGGCGGGAGAAGGGTTCGGCCTCCTCGGGGGCGTGCTGCGGCAGCTTCCCGGCTACCTCACCCGGAACCACCTGTGCCTGCACCGGCAGCTCCGGGATCCGGGCGCGGTAGTCCGCGATCCAGTCGATCAGTTCGTGCCCGGCGGCCCGGAACTCTTCAGGTCCCATATTCCGCAGGCTACC
>DAIOWL010001406.1:0-1764 GCA_036758545.1 Streptosporangiaceae bacterium
GGGCGCCGCCGGCGACGCCCGCGACCCGGCAGCGCTGGCCGACCTGGCCGCCCTCAGCTTGTTATTTAACGTCTATGTCGCCTGATCTGGGGTTTTGCCGGTTTGCACGGCGTGGCGCCGTGACAGCAGGCGGCCACCGCGACACCGTCGGTTCTTGTCGAGGAACCAGGCGGTGGAGGCGGTGGCCGTGGCGTTCAGTATGGCCTGGCTCGCGGCTCAGGTCGAGGGCACGGCTGGTGAGGACCGGGCGCGCGGGCTGCTGGCGGCGTTCCGCGGCGAGCTGTACCGGTGCTTCGCGACGTACCCGGATGCGCTGTTCGAGCTGGCCGACGCGGTGCTGTGCAAGCAGGACCGGGTGCACATGCTGGCGGAGCTGTCTCTGGAGCCGGAGCACCGGCGCGGTCACGGCGCGCTATATGCCGCGGTGAACCGCGGCCGGGTCGATCTCGCCCGGCTGCGCTGGTCGCTGGCGTGCCTGCCGCTGCCGGCCTGGGACGACGGGCGGATCCGGCTGGCCGCCGATGTCAGCAACTGGCTGCGGCCGGACGCAGCCGCCAGCCCGGAGCGGCTGTTCTGCCACTGCTACGCGCGGGGCAGGGGCAACGCGCAGCTGATCCCGGGCTGGCCCTATTCGGTGATCGCGGCGCTGGGGCCGGGCCGCACCTCGTGGACGCTGCCGCTGGACGCGGTCCGGCTCGGCCCGGCCGACGACGCGACCGCGGTGACCGCCGCCCAGGTCCGCCAGGTCGTGGAGCGGATCATCGCCGCCGGGCACTGGCGCGGCGGCGACCCGGACATCCTGGTCGTGTTCGACGCCGGGTACGACCTGACCCGGCTGGCCTGGCTGCTGGCCGATCTCCCGGTCGAGGTGCTCGGCCGGCTGCGCAGCGACCGGGTGATGTACTTCGCCGCCCCGCCGCGGCTGCCCGGCACCAGCGGCCGCCCGCTGCGGCACGGGGCTGCGTTCAAGCTCGCCGGCCCGGGCACCTGGCCCGCCCCGGCGGCGGCCACCGTCACCGAGACGGCCCGGTACGGCACCGCCCGCGCTGCGGCCTGGGGGCGGCTGCACCAGCAGCTGGCCGCCCGGGCCGGCTGGGAAGACCACGACGGCGAGCTGCCCGTCGTCGAGGGCACCCTCATCCGGCTGCGGGTCGATCACCTGCCCGGCGACCGCAGCCCCGGGCCGCTGTGGCTGTGGTCCTCCCGCGCCGGTACCTGCCCCGATGAGGTGGACCGCGCCTGGCAGGCGTTCCTCCGCCGGTTTGATATCGAACACATGTTCAGGTTCTTCAAGCAGGTGCTCGGCTGGACCCGGCCGAAATTGCGCGACCCGGCCGCCGCGGACCGGTGGACCTGGCTGATCCTCGCCTGCTACGCCCAGCTCCGGCTGGCCCGCCACCTCGCCACCGACATCCGGCTGCCCTGGCAGCAGCCCTGCCCGCCCGGCCGGCTGACCCCGGCCCGGGTCCGCCGCGGGTTCCGCAGCATCCGCCAGGCACTGCCCTGCCCGGCCAGCGCACCGAAACCCGGCAAACCCGGCCCTGGACGCCCGCCCGGCTCGAAAAACCGGCGCCTAGCCACCCGCCATGACGTGGGCAAGACCGTCAAGCGGGAGGAGGCCAGGAAGAAAGGCCGCAGGCAGAAGCCTTAAATAACAAGCTTAGAGCCTGCTTGAGAACTCAGGTGGCTGCCGACTGAGGGGTGGCGGGCTGGCGGGCGAGGCGGCGGGTCATGACGATGATCATGGCCCAGTAGACGTAGGTC
>DAIOWL010001407.1:0-1048 GCA_036758545.1 Streptosporangiaceae bacterium
CGATGTCGAAGGTGCGCATCAGGTCGAGCCGGACTTCGGCCAGGCCGACCCGGGGGGCCAGCCGGTCGAGCTCGCGCAGGCAGCTGTCCGTGTCCTCGGGGGCGAGCGAAGCGGCGACGCGGTTCATCAGGGGTCCTTCCTTCAGCGGCCGGCTAGGTCGCGCAGTGCGCCGTCGAGGGTGGCGGTGTCGGCGGTGACCCCGCCCTCGGGGCGGCCGAGGTCGTTCAGCACCACGAAGCGGACGCCGTGCCGGTACTTCTTGTCCCGCATCCAGGCCTGCTCCATGTCCGCCAGCCGGAACTCGCCCTCGGTCGGCAGGCCGAGCCCTGCTATCAGCACCCGGTGCTGGTCGACCACGGCCTGGCCGATGCGGCCCTGGCGGAAGGCGAGGTGGGCGGCGGCCATCATGCCGAGAGCGACCGCCTCGCCCTGGTCGTCGGCTCCGGGGCCGCGGAGCTGCTCGATCGCGTGGGCGAAGGTGTGGCCGTAGTTCAGCACCACCCGGTCGCCTTGCTCTCGCTCGTCCCGGCTGACGATGTCGGCCTTGATCTCAATGCTGCGCGTGGTGGCGGCCCTTATCGCGTCCGGGTTGCCGTTGACGATCGGCTGCAGCGCGCCGGTGAGGTGGCCCAGCAGGTCCGAGGGGCTGATCAGGGCGTGCTTGGCGATCTCGGCCAGGCCGGCCTTGAACCCGCGTCCGGAGTTGGCGCGGGCCACCTCGATGTCGCTGACGACCACGACCGGCTGATGGATGGTGCCGACCAGGTTACGGCCGCGGCTCAGGTTGATGGCGTTCTTGCCGCCGACGGCGGAGTCGGCCTGGGCGACCAGCGTGGTCGGGACCAGGCAGAGCTTCATCCCGCGGTTGAACGTGGCGGCGGCGAAGCCCGCGACGTCGCAGATGGCCTCGCCACCGACGGCGACGACGAGGTCGTCCTTGTGCAGGGCGTGGTCGGCGAGCACGTCGGCCAGGTACTCGACGGACCGGAACGTCTTGGCTTCCTGGGTATCCGGCAGGGCGGCGCGGTGAGCGGGGATGTCGGCCGCG
>DAIOWL010001407.1:1058-1760 GCA_036758545.1 Streptosporangiaceae bacterium
CGCGGCCAGCTGGTCCGCGACCTTGGCCGCGGTACCGGTGTCCTCGGCGGCCTCGACGATCAGCGCGCGCTCCACCTCGGGCAGCGGCGGCAGCAGGCTGCTGACCTGGCCGACGAGACCCAGGCCGATGTGGGCGTAGTAGGTCCCGCCGACCGGGGTCACGAACACGCTGGAGCTGCCGGCCGGCGTCTCGGGCAGCCGGGTGAGGTGGGCGAGCACCTCGTGGGCGATGGCGTCGGGGCGCCGGCCGTCGGTGTCGACGGTGAGCACGGAGAGGTCCTCGTACACCGGCAGCCGCCGCTTGTACACCTCGTCCAGGTCGGGCCGGTGCAGCATCGGCCGGAACTCGTCGCTCTTGACCCGCGCCATGGCCTCGTCGTAGCTGACCCGCAGGTACACCACCCGGGCGTTGCGGAGGACCGCCCGACTGCGCGCGTCCTCTACCGCGCCGCCGCCCAGCGCGACCACCGCGTCCTGCCCCCGGACCAGATCGGCCATGGTGACGTGCTCGAGCTGGCGGAACCAGGGTTCGCCCTCGATGCGGAAGATGTCGCGGATGTCGCGGCCGAGGCGCTGTTCGATCAGCACATCGCTGTCCACGAAGGGCTGGCCGAGCCGTTCGGCAATGATGTGCCCCACCGTGGTCTTGCCGGCCCCCATGAAGCCGACCAGCACCACCACCATCGGGTTCTCCTTCGCGTG
>DAIOWL010001408.1:0-1759 GCA_036758545.1 Streptosporangiaceae bacterium
CGCCCGGGTCGACCGAGATCACCTGATGGCAGTACTTGGTTCAGTCGATCACCACGGCCGTGTTGCAGCACTGCCCGGCCAGGCTGGTCCCGCCGCCGCGGGACAGCACCGGTGCGCCGAACTCGGCGCACACGCTGATGGCCGCCGCGGCCGCGTCCGCGCTGCGCGGCACCATCACGCCCAGCGGCGGCTGGCGGCAGTTGGACCCGTCATATGCGTAGGTACCCCTGGTCCCCGGATCGAACCTGACCTCGCCGTCTACCCGGTCCGCGAGTACCTGGCTGAGCTCGCCGGTGTCCAAGCCCGAAGTCACCTTCCGCGCGACGCTGGGACCGGCTCCCGCTACCCGGGCGGATACTAGTTACTCGCCTTGGTTTTCGGCTCCTCGCCGCTATAGGCGGCCACGACCTCGGTGGCGACCTCGGTGACCTTGACGTGGCGGCGCTGCGACTCCTGGCGCAGGCGCTTCAGCGCCTCGTCGGCGTCGCAGCCGAGGGCGTGCATCAAGATGCCCTTGGCCTGGTCGGTGACCGACCGGGCCACGACCGCGTCCTTGAGCTGGCTGGCGGTGCGCTGAGCCTGGTTGTAGGCGGTGGCGTTGGTGAGCATCGCCCCGCCGAACGCGGCGAGCATGTCGGCCATCGGGTTGGATTCGGCGTCGAGGACACCGGGGCGCACCCCGAACAGCGACAGCACCAGGGCGCCGCGGGGCAGTTCGCGTACGAGGTGAACCGAGCAGCGCACCCCCCGGCGCAGCGCCGCTTCGGCGAAATCGGGCCAGCGCACCTCGTCGAGCGTGTCCGGACAGCTGACGGCGGCACCGGTCCCGGACGCCTCCATCAGCGGCCCTGAGCCGCTCCTCAGCTGCAGATCCGCGAGCTCAGCCAGGTCGGGATGGGTGGCCGCGGCGCTCACGACCTCTCCGTCCCGCCAGACGGCGGCGTGCGCCCCTGAGCAGGAGGGCACCTGCCAGGCGGCGAGTTCGGTGAGCTTGTTCAGCGATCTGGCCTCACCGCCGTTGGTGAGGCTCAGTAGTTCCGCTGCCCCATGCCCGAACTGCTCGATCGCCACCGGCTCCTCCGTCCCTGGCTCCAGTTCTAGCACGCTGCTCTAGCACGCTGTTCTAGCACGCCCCGGGCGGGCTAGCCGCGGTCGCGAGCGCCCGGGGCACCGGGAGGACAGCCTGCTCGTTCCCGGTCAGGCTGGTGAACCGGGCGGCCTGGCCCGCGGTGCAGGCGAGCCGCGCGGTGGCGGAGATGGTCTTGCGCACCGCGACCTTCATCGTCTTGCCCGATACCGGGCACGAGGGCCGGCTGCTCAGCGGCGAGACACCGCCTACCGAGTAACTGGCCTCGCAGGCGGCGGCGTTGCTGCGGGTGCCGCCGCCGAGCAGCGCGCCGACGATGATCGCGGCGAACATGACCGGGAGCAGCACGATCGCGTACATGGCCGTGCCGTGCTGCAGCCAGCGCAGCCGCTTGCGCGCAAGCCGTTCCATCCCGATGGGCTCGCCGGCGTTGAGGCGGCCGAAGATCGCGTACATGGACGCCAGATGGGGCTCGCTTGCCCGCAGGGCGCCTTCCATCCGGTCCAGTGCGCGCTGCTGGCAAGCGGGCAGGGCCATCGACACTCACATCCTCACCGAGGTTCCAGAGCCGTAACGATCGCGGCTGCGGAAACCGTCGCCTACCCGGGCTCACGGAGAGCAAACGACCGAGGCGGACGTGGTGTCAGGCCGCATACGGCATGGTCTCGTTAG
>DAIOWL010001409.1:0-1755 GCA_036758545.1 Streptosporangiaceae bacterium
GTCGTCCGGCCGAAGGGTGCCAGCCGCCTGCTCACCCCGGTGATCGGCCGGATCGGACGCCGCCAGGAGCGAGCGATCTGGACCGGCATGAAGCGGTACCTGGAAGCCCAGCCGCAATCCGGGAGGGATGACTTATGGCATCGACACAACATCGGCCGGAGAACCATCCGTCCGCTTGTCGGGGTCGCCTCGCTGCTGGAACGATGAAAGCGTGAAGCTGGGGATCTTGTGCGGCGGTGGCCCGGCTCCGGGGATGAATTCGGTCATTTCCGCGGCCACGATCGAGGCCCGGAACTCCGGGTGGGACGTCGTCGGGATCATGGACGGGTTCCAGCACCTCATCGAGGGCCGGGTCGAGGAGGCGCGGCCGCTGTCTATCACGGACGTGTCGAGGATCCACGTCCTGGGCGGGTCGGTCATCCGGACCTCGCGGGCCAACCCGACGGTGCGAGACGAGGGCGCTCCGGATCCGGACTGGCGGCTGCACGCCTGCCTGGAGTCGCTGCGGAAGCTGGGGGTCGACGCGCTGGTGACGATCGGCGGGGACGACACCGCGTTCTCGGCGTCCCGGCTGGCTGAGGCGGCCAGAGGGGGCCTGCGCGTGGCGCACGTGCCGAAGACCATCGACAACGACCTGCCGCTACCGGGCGGCACGCCGACGTTCGGCTTCGAGACCGCCAGGAGCGTGGGGGTCGAGCTGGTCAACAACTTGATGACCGACGCCATCACCACCCAGCGGTGGTACCTGGTGGTGGCCATGGGCCGCTCGGCCGGCCACCTGGCCCTGGGTATCGGTAAGTCGGCTGGGGCCACCCTCACGATGATCGCCGAGGAGTTCTCCCGCGACCAGCCCATCCGGCTGTCGCGCCTGGTGGACGTCCTGGAAACGTCGATGCTCAAACGGATCGCGCACGGCCGCCCCTTCGGTGTGGCGGTGCTTGCCGAGGGCATCGGCCTGCGCCTCCCCCAGGACGAGCTGAGGAAGGCCATGCCAGAGGTCGAGCTAGACGAGCACGGCCACGTCCGGCTAGCCGAGCTCGAGCTGGACCGCCTGCTGGCCAGGCAGGTCAAGGACCGATTCAAACAGCGCGGGCAGAACGTCACGGTCGAGGGCAAGAACATCGGGTACGAGCTCCGGTGCGCGCCCCCCATCCCGTTCGACATCGAGTACACCCGCGACCTCGGTTACGGCGCCGTCGACTATCTCAAGCGGGTGCTCCACGGCGACGAGCCCGGCGGCATGATCACGATCCAGGAAGGGCACATGGTGCCGCTGCCCTTCGGGTCCTTCACCGACCCCGAGACCGGGCGGGTCCAGATCCGGCTGGTGAACGTCGAGTCGAGCTCGTACCGGGTGGCTAGCGAGTACATGATCCGGCTGGACCGCGAGGACCTCGAGGACCCGGGCAAACTCCGCCCGATCGCGGCGGCCGCCGGGCTCACGCCCGAGGCCTTCCGCGACCGGTACGGCTATCTCGCCGAGGGCTGACCTCCCGCCGCCGAGCCGCCCGGACCCGTGACGAGTGGCTCAGGTGACGTACAGCTGCCCGTTCGGTCCCTCGGCGATCGCGAGCTTCTTCAGCCCGTTCGTCGCCGGGCCGACCTCGACCGCGCCGGTGCGGGCGTTGAACTGCGAGCCATGGCACGGGCAGATGATCACCTTCTGCCCGGGGTCGTAACCGACCGTGCAGCCGGTGTGCGGGCATACCGCGTCGAAGGCCACGAACGTGCCGGTGCCCGGCCGGATCACCAGGG
>DAIOWL010001410.1:0-1755 GCA_036758545.1 Streptosporangiaceae bacterium
GGAGCTGACGCCTGAGCTCGAGCACGTCTACTGGGCGCTCGACCCGCGGCCGGTGATCATGGCCATCGAGACCGAGAACGGGCTGTTCAGCGGGGCCCCGCCGGGAGGCGGGCGCGGACCATTACTGGTACCGGTTCAATCACTTCATCATGCCGTTCTTCGTCGGCATACCCCGGGATCAGCCCGAATCGTCTGGCACGATGCTGCTCATGAACGATGATCGTGCGGAGCTGGACGCGTTCTACCGACGCTACCTGCAACGCTGCAACGAGCACCGGTTCGGCGAGCTCGGCGAGTTCGTCGACGAGAACGTTGAGGTGAACGGCGAGGGCCTGGGCTTGCGGTCGTATGCCGAAGGACTGGACGCGGTGGTCGCGTTGGTGCCGGACTACTACTGGGACCTGCGGCACCTGCTCGTTGACGACTGCTGGCTCAGTGCGCACCTGACTGGCACGGGCACAACTGCGGCGGGCCAGCCCGTCAGCATGCCGGAGTTCGCGATCTACCGGGTAGCCGGCGGCCGGATCGTCGAGGTCTGGGGCGATCTAGACCGAACCCGCCTGGCGATGTAGAGCAGGCTGGCGTCCAGGGCCGGTGAGGCTGCGCGCCCGGGCCCATCGCTAGCTGGGTGGGACGACCCGCGGTGCCTCGGACTCCTCGAAGGCGGCGGAGAACAGGTAGCTGGTCCCCAGGCTGCGATAGGGCCGCCAGCTGTCGGCGATGGCCAGGACCTCCTGCTCGGTGGGGAGGTGGTCGAGCTGATACGCGGCCCGGACGGCCTTACGCAGCGCAAGGTCGCCCGGCAGGACGACGTCTTCTCGTCCGAGCGCGATGATCAGGGCGCCCTGCACGGTCCAGGGTCCTATCCCCGGGATCGCGGTGAGCTCGGCCATGAGCTCATCGTCTGGCATCCTGCTCAAGGCGTCCGGGTTCAGCCGGCCGTCCGCGGCGCGGATGGAATCCTCGGTCACGGCGCCCGCTCCCTTCACCCGGCATCTGTGCCTGCCATCATCTTCCTGCCCGAGTCTGACAACCGAGTCGACCGGATCAGTCATTGAGTGTCAAAACACCCCCCATAGGGGGTCCCGCGTCACGCAATCACGGGCACGGCGACAGCTGTGGCACCTGATGCGCGCACCCCTGTCGAGCAGCTCACCGCGAGGGTCAGCTGATCCCGCCAGACCGGGTGAGCCGGCAAACCGTAGGCTTCGCCCATGGACCTCAGGGACGCGACGCTCATGTTCCTTATCGAATCCGCTGCCCACCCTGCGGTAAGCGAGATCGCGCAGTCTGCCTATGACCGCCTGGCCGCGGGGGAAGACATCGACTACCGCGTGCTGAGCGATCTCGTCGATGAGGCAAGCGGCAAGGGCGTCCTGCGGGCCATGCACCAGAAGTACGGCACGGCGGCGTTCGAGGCCATCGTCATGCCGGTCTTGCAGGAGATCGGGCGGCGAGCGCCCATCCGGTCGACCAGGACGACGTGGCAACCTGGCGAGGACCCGCTGACGGCTGGTATGCCGCCCAGGCCCTGAACCCTGACCGGCGGCCCGTTAGCCGCCCGGATGACGTGTCGCACAACGAGACAGCACGTGGCCTGGCATGACACTAATCTTGGACCGTTCGTTGTCTTGAATCATTTGTGTTTACGAGGGTAAGTTTGGCGCCATGACCGCATCCCAGACCCCGGCCGCCGCCGGGGAGTTGCGCGGTGCCGGCCTGCGGGTGACGGCCGCGCGCGTCGCGCTGCTCGAG
>DAIOWL010001411.1:0-1749 GCA_036758545.1 Streptosporangiaceae bacterium
AGGGCCTGCGTCGGCTGGCCCGCCTCGAAGATCCGCGCGGCACCCACCATCAGGCTGGTCAGCCCCGAGGTGATGGCCGCGAGCTGCTCCGCGAACTGGTGAGGGATGTGCTCCGACAACGCCAGCGGCACGCCGTCCGCGGACACCACGACCGCGTGCGCGACATCGGCCACCCGGGTGGTGAAGTCGGTGACGAGCCAGTTCAGGTCCTGGCGGTATGCGTAGCTCAACGATCGGCTCCCTCTCCTGCATGGGGTCTCTGGCCCTTGGCGCGGCGGGTTCCGCGCTGGAAGCCACTGAGCCGGCTGCGTGCCAGCTCAGGTGATCTCGGTGCTCGTGCGGCGGAAGCCGCCTGCGCTCCACGGCCGTCGGCTGGCCGGCTATCGGCTGGCCGGCCGTCCGGCGGGCGGCTGGTCGCGCCGCTCCCGGCCCGGTGGCCTCCGGCGGAACCGGGGATGAGGTTCGCCCGCGGGACCCGCACCGGCAGCCCGGCGGGCGTGTGGTCGCCATGGACTGGGTCGGCGACGATCTGTGCGGCGTGCTTGCCCTCGGCCCACCCGTCGTCCCCGGCCCACCCGTCGTCCCCGGCTCGCCAGCTGCCGTTTGCGGGCGGGGCCGCCGACGGCGATCCGCCGCTACCCGGCGCGGGGGACCGCGGGATGCGGAACCAGTCCGAGACCGCCGAGTCGGCGGCCTGAGCGGGCTCGCGCGGGGCGGCCGGAGCCCGAGCCGCCCCGGCGGGGGCCGCCGGCACCGGCGGCATGGTTGGCACAGTCGGCATCGGCATCGTTCCCGGCGTGGAAACGGCGGCGGCCTGCCAGCCGCTAGCCGCCTGGCCGCCCGTGAACGGGCCGTCCGTGAACGGGCCGTCCGGAGCGGCGTGCGCACCGGTGCCGGGACCGCCGGAGGTACGGGCCGCGGCGCCCGCTGACCGGCCCGGCCGGCCTCCCAGCCACCTCGACCGGGCGGGTCCGCGCTCGGCTACGTCGTCCGGAAGCCACACCAGGGCGGTCAGCCCGCGCGGGGATCTGGCCCGGAGCCGGACCCGGACCCCGTGCCGCTCGGCCAGCCGGGCCACCGCGAACAGGCCCATGTGCCGGGAGACCGATACGTCAATAACGGGCGGGTTGTCTAGCCGCAGGTTAATCTCCGCCAGCCGGGCCTCGGGGATGCCGACCCCGCTGTCCCTGACCTCGATCAACACGCCCCCGCTGGGTATTTCCTGGCCCGAAATGTGCACCGGGGTGTCCTTGGAGGAGAAGATCGTGGCGTTCTCGACGATCTCGGCCAGCAGATGCACGACGTCGGATACCGCCGGGCCGGTGAGGGAGATTCCCGGCTGGATCTTCATCGCCACCCTGCTGTACTGCTCGATCTCGGACGTCGCGGCCCGGACCACGTCGGCGAGCGGAACCGGAGCGCTCCACTTGCGCGTGGTCTCGTGCCCCGCCAGCAGGAGCAGGTTCTCGGAGTTCCGGCGCATTCTGGTGACCAGATGGTCCATCGAGAACAGATTGGACAGCCGGTCGGGATCAGCCTCGTCCTGCTCCAGGGAGTCGATCACCCGCGCCAGCCGCTCGATCAGCGACTGGCTGCGCCGGGACAGGTTCACGAACATCGCGTTGAAGCTGCTGCGCAGCATCGCCTCGTTGCCGGCCAGCCGCACCGCCTCCGCGTGCACCTGGTCGAACGCCCGGGCGACCTGGCCGATCTCGTCGGCGGACAGCACGTCGATCGGCGCCACGTCCA
>DAIOWL010001412.1:0-1748 GCA_036758545.1 Streptosporangiaceae bacterium
CGGGCCAGGGTGACGAGTGCGGTGCGACTATCCATATCCGGAGCGTATCAGGCATGCAGCACTACTATCTCTACAACGTTAGAAACGACGATAATCAGATGGCGAGAAGATAACGAACCGCTAAAAAGCCCCGGAAATCACCGGCTTACCGCACTTGTGCGCCTATAGCATCACTTCTCACAGCCATGGATGTTAGACACTTCAGACACTGTGGCACTTTCCCCGCTCGCGGGGGACGGGGAATCAACCGAGCGGACCCAGCAGGGAGACCGCACACCATGGAGGAGATGTGACATGACCGCAGGAATCCAGGGCGCCGATCTGGCCCAGCTGCAGCATCTGGTCCAGCAGCTCGGCGGTACGTTCCAGAGCGAACTGCAGGCAACCCTGAACGGCATGAACCAGAAGGTCCAGGCGAGCAGCGCGTACTGGGTGGCGCGGAACGGCGACCAGTTCCGGGCCGACTTCGCCCAGTTCGTCAGCAAGTGCGAACAGCAGCTCAACCAGATTCTCCAGGAGGCCGCGAAGGCCAGCGGCCAGCACCTGCAGGCCATCCAGACCGCCACCGGCTCGGCTATCTGACGTCCGCTCGCCCGCACGGGCATGCCGCAGGGGCATGCCCGCGGGCCATGACGCCCCGATGAGTGGGTGACGAAGGAGTTCGCGCATGTCGCTCAGACCTGAAGAGGGCGCGGGCACCCTGGACGAGCGGGTGCTGATCGCGCCGGACGAGGTGCTGGAGAGCGAGCGGTCGTCGGTGATCACCGGGATGGTTGTCGCGCGCGCCTGGCGAGACCCCGGCTACCGAAACCGGCTGCTGTCCAGCCCGAAAGAAGTCCTGGTTGATGAGGGCCTCGAGATCCCGGACGGCATGGCCATCCGGGTCTTCGCGGACACCCCGGCGATCAGGCATATCCATCTGACCAGCCTGACCACCGAGCCGGAAGAGCTCGTTCCGGTGCTGCGGGAGATACTCCCGTTGCCCGAGGGCAGCGAGGTCCGGCTGATCCAGAACACCGAGCAGGCGCTGTGCCTGGTCATCCCGCTGGCGCCGCCGGAGCCGCAGACGCTCACCGACGTGGACGTGCTGCGCCGGCTCGCCCCGCGCGCGTCGGCCTTCGCGGCGGGCGATGTCATCGCGACCGTCGTGTCGGACGCGTTCATGGAGGCGGCGGGGGAGGCGGCCGCGGCCGCCGCGGCTGCGGCCGCGGTCAACACGACGCAGACGGAAACGGCCAGCGCCACGGCCTTCTCCCAGGAGTCGGCCGAGGTCATGACGCAGACGCAGACCCAGGGCTGGACAGAGTCGGTGATAGCCACGCCCGGGGCGGAGGCGACCGTAGAGGGCCAGGTGACGGTCGAGGGCCTGGTGACGGTGGTCCTGGACGGCGGCGTCGTGTTCGAGGCCGCCCAGACGTCGGCGTCCGCCGAAGCGTCCGCCGCGGCGGACACGTCGGTGTCGACAGAGACCAGCTCGGTCACGCTGACGAACACCTACACCACGACCGACGTCTCGACCACGTCGTTCGAGTCGACCTCGAACGTGACGACGCAGACGACGACGGCGGAGACCACGCTGACGGCCGCCGAGTTCGAGGCCGTGGCCACCACGACGTCGGCGGTGGCCGAGGGCGAGGCGGCGGTCGTCGTCGTGGCCGTCGGCGCCGCGGTGCTCACCTAACGGGGCCTGGGAAGGGGATTGGACGAATGACGAGGCAGTCAGCGTCGTACTACCGCTTGCTCGGCGA
>DAIOWL010001413.1:0-1746 GCA_036758545.1 Streptosporangiaceae bacterium
GCGGGCGGTCCAGGTGGCCAGCAGCGAGCCGGCCAGGATCAGCGCGAACGAGGCGGCGATCGTGACGGTGAAGGGCTCGGACAGGAAGGCGACGCCCGCCGCCACCGCCACGGCGGGGTTGACGTAGGTGAAGACCATCGCCCGCGACGTTCCCACCTCCCTGATCAGCGCGAAGAAGACGAGGAACGCGAAGGCGGTGCAGATGACGCCGAGCGCGACCAGGGCACCCAGCGCGCGGCCTGACGGGACCCGGCTCGGCCAGGTCACGATGGCCGGCGGCAGCCAGACGAGCGCGCCCAGGCTGAGGCAGGCCGCGGTCATCGGCAGGGCCGGGACGTCGGCCAGCTTCCTCGCCGCGATCAGCGGCGCGGTCGCGTACCCGAGCGCGACCAGCAGCACCTCGACCACGGCCACGGCGCTGCCGCCGCTCAGGTCAGGAGCGGCCAGGACGGCCACGCCGGCCAGGCCGATGACCAGGCCAGTCCAGCGCCGCGGGCTGAGCCGCTCGGTACCGCCGGTGAGCCGGGCGGTCACCACGCTGATGATCGGCACGGCCGCGATCAGCAGGCCAGCGAGCGAGCTGGGCAGCTTCCGTTCGGCTTCGGAGAGCAGGCCCCAGGGAATGATGATCTCCAGCGCGGCGAACGCGACGAGCGGCCGCCAGTGCCGGCGCAGCACGTCAAATTCCCCCCCGCCCCGACGGGCAGAGCGTATCGCCAGCGGCAGCAGGATCAGCGCGCCGATCGCCGTCCGGGCGAAGACCACCACGGGGACGGAAACCTGCTCGACCCCGACCTTGATGAACAGGTAGGGGATGCCCCATACCAGGCACATCACCGCGAACAGGACCCAGCCTTTCCGGCTCACCGTACCCCGCATTCCGCCGACGTCGTCCGTCCGGCCCGCCAGGCGGCCGGACCTCTAGCATCACCGATACCGCGGGGTCCTGTCTTGAACGCTGTTGCGGTATACACCGGGCGTGACCCCCACCACCCGCCGGAACCACCTGGTCAGGTGCGCCTGGTCCGCGAACCCGGTCAGCGCGGCGGCCTCGGCCGGGCGGCAGCCCCGCTCGAGCAGCGCCCGGGCCGCAGACACCCGGTGCTGCGCCAGCCAGGCGTACGGAGGCATGCCCACCTCGGTGCGGAAGGACCGGACCAGCTGATAGCGGGACAGGCCGGTACCGGCGGCGATCTCGGCCAGCGCGGGCGGGCTCACCAGCCGGTCGGCCAGCTGCGCCATCACCAGCCGGGCCACCCGGCCCGCTCCGGGTACCTCGACGTCGCGGGACGGCGAGGCGTGCCGCCGGACCAGCTCCCCGAGCAGCCAGGACAGCCGCGATTCGGCCTGCAGCGGCTCGGTCTCCAGCAGCCCGGCGCCCAGCGCCGCGTGCAGCCGGCGCAGCTCCGCCGCCAGCCCGGGATCGGCGATGACCGGCTGGCGGAACCGCGGCGTCCGGCGCGCCCCCTGGGCCAGCCGCCCCCCGGCCAGCAGCCCGTCAGCCTGCAGCCCCTCAGCCAGCAGCCCCGCGGCTGGGTACATCACCCGGTAGGTGAAGTCCGGGGGATCGGCCGGGCCCCCGGTGTGCGCCTCGCCGGGCTCCAGGACCACCACGCTGCCCGGCCCCGCGTAGTGCAGTGTCCCGCGGTAGCGGATCACCTCCCGGCCCGCGGTGCACGTGCCGACCGCGTACTCCTCGTGCACATGCGGGGCGTAGGGCTCGGTCACCCGGGCGTGCAGCAGGTC
>DAIOWL010001414.1:0-1743 GCA_036758545.1 Streptosporangiaceae bacterium
CTTGCCCCGGTTCAGCCAGACGAAGTAGCTGGCCTGGCCGAGCACCGACGTGTCGTAGCCGCGGGCGAAGTCGCCCGCCCCGGCCCGCTCGATCTTGATGACCCGGGCGCCGAGGTCGGCGAGCTGCCGGGTCGCGAACGGCACCGCGACCGCCTGCTCCAGCGCCACGACGAGCAGGCCGTCCAGCGGCCCGGCCCCGCTCACGAGCCCGCCGGGTGGCGCTGGACGAGCTGGCGGGCGATGACGTTGCGCTGGATCTCGTTGGTGCCCTCGCCCACGATCATCAGCGGCGCGTCCCGGAAGTAGCGCTCCACGTCGAACTCGGTGGAGTACCCGTAGCCACCGTGGATGCGGACCGCGTTCAGCGCGATCTCCATCGCGGTCTCCGAGGCGAACAGCTTGGCCATGCCGACCTCCATGTCGGCCCGTTGCCCGGAGTCGTAGCAGCGCGCCGCGTACATGACGAGCTGGCGGGCCGCGGTCAGCTTGGTCACCATGTCGGCCAGGTAGTTGCCGATCGACTGGTGCTTCCAGATCGGCTGGCCGAACGCCTCCCGTTCCTGCGCGTACCGCAGCGAGTCGTCCAGCGCAGCCTGGCCGACACCGAGCGCGCGGGAGGCGACCTGGATCCGGCCGATCTCCAGGCCGCGCATCATCTGCCCGAACCCCTCGCCCTCGCGCCCGCCCAGCAGCGCGCTCGCCGGGACCCGGTAGTCCTCGAAGGCGAGCTCGCAGCTCTCCACGCCCTTGTAGCCGAGCTTGGGCAGGTCGCGGGAGACGGTGAAGCCCGGGCCTGGTTCGGCCAGGATGATGCTGATGCCGGCGTGCGCCGGCTCCGCCGCCGGGTCGGTCTTGCACAGCAGCGCGGTCAGCCCGGACCGACGCGCGTTGGTGATCCACATCTTGGACCCGCTGATCACGTAGCCGTCACTGTCCCGCCGTGCCGACGTCCGCATCGCCTGCAGGTCGGACCCGCCGCCCGGCTCGGTCAGCGCCATCGTGGCGCGCAGCTCGCCGGTGGCCATCCGCGGCAGGTAGGCGTCCTTCTGCTCGTCGGTGCCGAACGCCAGCAGCAGCTTCGCCACCACCGTGTGCCCGCCCATCGCCCCGGCCAGGCTCATCCAGCCGCGGGACAGCTCCTCGGTGATCCGCGCGTAGCAGGGCGTGCTGACCTGGGCGTCTCCCCACGGCTCGGGGATGGCCAGGCCGTAGATGCCGAGCTGCTTCATCTGCTCGATGAGCTTGTCCGGGTAGGTGTTGGCGTGCTCGAGGTCGCGCACCACGGGCCGGACCTCGCGGTTGACGAAGTCCCTGACGAGCTCGACCATGGCCTGCTCGTCCTCGTTGAGCTCATCGATCATGGCAGGTACCTCCGCAGGGTGTCCGCCGCGTTGTCCCAGGTCCACGCCTGCGGGTCAGTGTCCAGGCCGGCGACGCAGTCGGCCAGCTTGGCCGCCAGCTGGTCCGGCGTGGGCGGCCGGGCCGGGGAACCCGGCGGGTACTGCTGGCGGGCCCGCAGCACGGCCCCGTCGGCGGTGTGCACCTCGGCTTCGAGCTCGCCGTCGAGCAGCCAGTCACCGCCCGGGTCGAGCTTGGTCTCGACCAGGCTGACCAGCCGCCGGGCCTCGTCCCGGCGGACCGCCTCGTCGGTGAAGCTGCCGAACCCGGCGTAGGAGTCCAGCAGCGCGGCCGCGGCCGCGTACTCCAGGCTGAACTTGCCCTGCAGCCCCGAGTCGGGCCGGT
>DAIOWL010001415.1:0-1742 GCA_036758545.1 Streptosporangiaceae bacterium
GGACAAGCTCCGGGCCATCGTCCTGGAGATGGCGACCGACCTGATCAGCTGACCGCGGCGGCACGGACCAAGGGCAGCACCCGGTAGGGCACTTGGGCGGCCAGCGAGATCAGGGTGGCGGAGCGGACGACGCCTTCGGCGGAGACGATCGCGTCGATCACGCGCTGCAGGTCGGCGTTGGACCGGGCCACCACCCGGCAGAGCATGTCCCCGGCCCCGGTGATGGTGTGGACCTCCAGCACCTCGGGGATCGCGGCCAGCCGTTCGGCCACCGGGTCGTGCCCGCCGGCCTGGCGGATCTCGAGGGTGACGAACGCGGTCACCTCGTAGCCCAGGGCGGCCGGGTCTACCTCGGGCCCGTAGCCGGTGATCACGCCGCGGCCCTGCAGCCGTTCCAGCCGGGCCTGCACGGTGCCGCGGGCGACACGCAGGCGCTTGGAGGCCTCGAGCATGCCTACCCTGGGCTCGGCGGCGAGCAGCTCGATCAGCGCGGCGTCGAGATGATCCACCCGCGCCGACGAAACAGTGGTCATGGTGTACAGAGTTATCATCGCCTGTTCGGCATTACTAGACAATGTGCCCAGCAAAATTACACTTGATTGCGCAGATTGAGATATCGTGCGCATGCTAGTGGCATGACGACGCCAGCACAGCACCGGCCCTCCGACCCCTTCGGCTTTCCCGTTATCGGCATGGACGCCGTGGTGTTCGCGGTCGGCAACGCGAAGCAGGCGGCGCACTACTACTCGACCGCGTTCGGCATGCGGCGGACCGCCTACCGCGGCCCGGAGACCGGCTACCCCGACGAGGCGGTGCACGTGCTGGAGTCGGGCGGCGCGCGATTCGTCTTCCGCGGCCCGGCGCGGGCCCGGACCCGGCTCGGCCGGCAGGTCGCCGCGCACGGCGACGGGGTCACGGACCTGGCCCTCGAGGTCAGCTCGGCCGAGGAGGCCTACGACTACGCGGTCGCGCACGGCGCGCACGGCCTGGAGGCGCCGCATCTGCTTGAGGACGACTACGGCAAGGTCGTGGTGGCCGCCATCGCCACCTTCGGCGAGACCCGGCACACCCTGGTGGAGCGGTCCGGCTACTCGGGTCCCTACCTGCCCGGGTTCGTCCCGGCGGAGCCGGTCGTGGCTCCGGGCGAGCGCGCCTTCTTCACCGAGATCGACCACTGCGTCGGCAACGTCGAGCTCGGCAAGATGGACGAGTGGGTGGACTTCTACCACCGGGTGATGGGCTTCACCAACATGAAGGAGTTCGTCGGCGACGACATCGCCACCGAGTACTCGGCGCTGATGAGCAAGGTCGTCGCGGACGGGACCCGGAAGGTGAAGTTCCCGCTGAACGAGCCGGCCGTCGGTAAGCGCAAGTCGCAGATCGACGAGTACCTGGAGTTCTACGGCGGTCCCGGGGTTCAGCACATCGCGGTGGCCACCGATGACATCGTGGCGAGCGTCCGCGCCATGCGCGCGGCCGGGGTGGAGTTCCTGGCGACACCAGGGAGCTATTACGACGAGCTCGGCTCGTGGGTCGGCGAGACCCGGGTGCACGTCGACGAACTGCGTAAGCTGGGCATCCTGGCCGACCGGGACGAGGACGGCTATCTGCTGCAGATCTTCACCCAGCCGGTGCAGGACCGGCCGACGGTCTTCTTCGAGCTGATCGAGCGGCACGGCTCGCAGGGGTTCGGCAAGGGTAACTTCAAGGCGCTGTTCGAGGCGATCGAGCGAGAGCAGGCC
>DAIOWL010001416.1:0-1741 GCA_036758545.1 Streptosporangiaceae bacterium
GGCCTGCTCGAGCGCTGCCGCGACCCGCTCGTCCGGGCCGGCCGCGGCGGCCGCGAGGTGCCAGGCGCGCCGGTCCGCGTCCGGCTCTCCCGTCAGCGGATCATCCAGCGCGCCGGCCAGCGCGGCGTGCGCCGCACCGCGCTCGGCGGACGTCGCCCCCTGGTAGACGGCAGCCCGGACGAGCGGGTGCCGGAACGCCATCTCCGACGCGCGCACGGCGATCAGCCCAGACTGCTCGGCTGCGTCGGCCGCCGCTGCGGTGACACCGAGCGCCTGCGCCGCGCGCTGCACGAGGCCCAGGTCGCCGGTCTCTTCCGCGGCCGCCACCAGCAGGAACGTCCGCGTCGGGGCGGGCAGGGCGGCCACCTGGCGGTAGTAGGACTGCTGCAGGCGACGGGGCAGCGGCAGCGGCGCGGGGAGTTCGAGCGACGCCGCCAGCGTGACCGGGACCCCTGAACTCCCGGACAGGGCCGCGGGCAGCTCAAGCAGGGCGAGCGGGTTCCCGTCCGCCTCGGCCAGCACCCGGTCGGCCAGCGCCGGCGGCAGGCCGGGGGCGCGCTCGGCGAGCAGCGCGCGGGACGCTTCGCGGTCGAGCCTGCCGAGCGTTAGCTCGGGCAGGCCGGGAGCTTCGAAGCCATCCTCACGGGCGGAGGCGAGCAGGATAATCCCCTCGGATCCCAGCCGCCGCGCGGCGAACTGCAGCGCGTCGGCGGACGCCCGGTCCAGCCAGTGGGCGTCGTCGACCAGGCAGAGCAGGGTCGCGTCCCCGGCCAGCTCGGCCAGCAGCGACAGGGCGGCCAGGCCGATCAGGAACCGGTCCGCGGCCGGTGTCCCGGCCAGGCCGAACGCACCCCGCAGGGCCTGCGCCTGGGGCGGCGGCAGCACGTCGAGCCGGCCGAGCCCGGGCCGCAGCAACTGCTGCAGCGCGGCGAACGGCAGCTCGGCCTCGGACTCGATGCCGGTCCCGCGCAGCACCCTCATCCCGGCGGCCGCCGCCGCGTAGTCGAGCAGGGCGGTTTTGCCGACCCCGGCTTCGCCCCTGATCACCAGGGCGCCGCTGCGTCCGTGCCGGGCCGCCGCCAGCAGTACGTCGATGCGCGCCGTCTCGGCGGACCGGCCGTGCAGCATGGCCCGAAGGTAGCAAATCAGCAGGGCGGTAAGCCGCGGCGGCTCACGGTGAGGGTAAGGCTGACGCCGGCCAGGACGAGGGCCAGCCCGGCCAGCTGCCCGGCCGGCGGCCAGTGCTGCCGGACCGCGTAGACGTAGCCGAAGCCGCTCACGGTCTCGAGGTTGACCAGCAGCCCGGCCACGGCGGGCGACAGCCGGCTCGAGGCCAGGTTCCACAGCCACGTTCCCGCCCAGGAGACCACGACGCCGAGGAAGACGACGCCGGCCACCAGCCGGGCCGGACCCGGGTGCGCGCTCGCCGGCGTGCTGAGCTGGCCGGCGAGCGCGGCAGCGGGCAGGCCGGCCAGCGCGACCGCGCCGGTGGCGACGCCGACGACGGTGGACCAGCCCGCGGGCGAGACCGTGTCGTGCCGGGCCAGGAACCTGGCGTTGGCCAGGGCGTACCAGGTCCACAGGACGACCGCGGCGCAGGCGGCCAGCATCCCGGCCACCTTCTCGGCGGGCGAAGCGGCCAGGTAGGCGTGGACTCCGGCTAGCTCGAGCGCGCTGACCAGGGCGAGTCCGGCGGTGACCAGGCCGAGCGGCAGCGCCAGCCGCCGCCACGGCACTCTGT
>DAIOWL010001417.1:0-1741 GCA_036758545.1 Streptosporangiaceae bacterium
CCCCACCTTAAAGCGGACTGTTGCGATGGTAGCGGTCCGCCATCATCTGCACCGTCCGCCGATGGAACGGCTCGCTACGATCATCTTAGCTTGTTATTTAACCCTTCTGCCTGCGGGTTTTCTGCTTGGGCTGGTCTCTCGTGACGGTCTTGCCGACGTCGTGGCAGGTAGCCGGGTGCCGGTTCTTGGACCCTGGCGGGCGGCCGGGTCCCGGTTTGACGGGTTTCGGTGCGCCGGCCAGATCGGGCAGCGTCTGGCGGATGTTCCGGAACCCGCGGCGGACCCGGGCGGGAGTCAGGCGGCCGGGCGGGCAGGGCCGCTGCCAGGGCAGCCGGATGTCGGCGGCGAGGTGGCGGGTGAGATACAGCTGGGCGTAGCAGGCGAGGATGAGCCAGGTCCACCGGTCGGCGGCGGCCGGGTCGCGGAGCTTGGGCCGGGTCCAGCCGAGAACCTGTTTCAGGAACCTGAATGTGTGCTCGATATCGAAGCGGCGCAGGAACGCCTGCCAGGCGCGGTCCACCTGGCCGGCGGAGGTGCCCGCGCGGGAGGACCACAGCCACAGCGGCTCCGGAGTGCGGTCGCCGGGCAGGTGCTCGACGTGCAGCCGGATGAGGGTGCCCTCCACGACGGGCAGCTCGCCGTCGTGGCCTTCCCATCCGGCGCGGGCAGCCAGCTGCTGGTGCAGCCGTGCCCAGGCCACGGCCCGGGCGGTGCCGTACCGGGTGGTCGCGGTGCTGGTGGCCGCGGCCGGGGCGGGCCAGGATCGCTCATCGGCGAGCCTGAACGCGGCGCCGTGCCGCAGCGGGCGGCCGTTGGTGCCGGGCAGCCGGGGCGGGGCCGGGAAGTACATCACCCGGTCGCTGCGCAGCCGGCCGAGCACTTCGGCCGGCAGGTCGCGCAGCAGCCAGGCCAGCCGGGTCAGGTCATAGCCGGCGTCGAAGACGACCACGATGTCCGGGTCGCCGTCGTGCCAGTGCCCGGCGGCGATGATCCTCCCGACGACCTCGCGGACCTGCGCCGCGGTCACCGCGGTGGCGTCATCGGCCGGGCCGAGCCGGACCGCGTCCAGCGGCAGCGTCCAGGAGGTCCGGCCCGGCTCCAGCGCCGCGATGACCGAGTACGGCCAGCCCGGGATCAGCTGCGCGTTGCCCTTGCCCCGCGCATAGCAGTGGCAGAACAGCCGGTCCGGGCTGGTGGCCGCGTCTGGCCGCAGCCAGTTGCTGACGTCGGCGGCCAGCCGGATCCGGCCGTCATCCCAGCGCGGCAGCGGCAGCGCGGCCAGCGCCCGGCGCAGCCGCGCGACGCGGACCTGGCCGGCGTTGACCGCGTCATAGACCGCGCCGTGGCCGCGGCGGCACTCCGGCTCCAGCGACAGCTCCGCCAGCATGTGCACCCTGCCCGGCCGGCACAGCACCGCGTCCGCCAGCTCCAGCAGCGCATCCCCGCGCCTGCTCAGGCACCGGTACACCTCACTGCGGAACGCCGCCAGCAGCTCGCCCGCCAGATCCTGCCCGTCCTGGCCCGCATCACCTTGCAACGCCATACTGAAAGCCACGGCCACCGCCACCACCGCCAGGTTCCTTCGACAAGAACTGACGGTGGCGCGGTGGCCGCCCGCTGTCACCACGACACGCCGGACAACACCGGCAAAACCCCTGATCAGAAACCTAAAGGGTTAAATAACAAGCTTAGAGCCTGCTTGAGAACCGGCCTGGCGGGCGGGATGTTCCCGGGCAGGGCG
>DAIOWL010001418.1:0-1740 GCA_036758545.1 Streptosporangiaceae bacterium
CGGATGGAGAACGATACGGCGGGGCGGGCCGAGAGTGGCGCGGCGCTTACGGAGGTCAACACCTGGTTCGCCGAGCGAGGGTTCCGCGTTGTTGCGAGCGCGATCGACTACTCCGAGGCCGTCCGCGCGTCCCCGTGGGGTAAGCGGGCATCGTCGCGGGATCACCATGTCTGGGTCGACCTTGCTAGACCTGACGGCACCGTGGTCTCCGCCGGGTACGGCTCAGGTTTGACGCTCGCAGACGCGGCCATAAATGCTCGCCGCCGCTGGCAGGTAGAGCAGGAAGGCGGCACCGGACCCGGACCCGGACGCTGCCCTGACATGATCCGCTATGCAAGCTCTCCGTGCCCGTTGCGTGCCCGATCAGGTGGTTAACCGCGGGGACTCATGGTCATTCGCGGCCAGACCGACATCCTCCCAGCCTGGGATCGGACAGATCATGGCCACGACCGAGACGACCTCTTAAGCAGTTGCTCAGGCGGCAATCAGCCATCGCGCTGGTCCGCCGACCGTCCCGGCGTTTCGTCTTGAACGCTCAGGTCCACAATCATGAGGCCGAGCGCCTTGGCGCGCATGGTCACCTCGCGCATGCGCGAGTAGTCCAATTCCCCAATCAGCACGGTGTCCGTGCCCCTAGGTTCGATATCGAAATCTCCGAGCGCCGCGCGGAGAGCCTCACTCGGACCACCACGGATGATGATCCGATGTCGGTGCGCGTCCACGCGGCCTCCTGCGGGAGTATGTAACCGGGCCAGAACTACATCGTAGGAGGCACGGGCGCAGCGACTGTTGCCAATACTGTTGCCACCAGACAACCCCTGACACGTACGGACAACTCTGGAATGTCGGCCCAGCGCGCGGCCCGCAACGGACGGTCCTGGACGATGCGCCCACTCCTACGGATCAGCCCTTGGTGCCGCTGGCGCGGCGCCGTACCGGCGTGAAAAATGGCTGCGGTACCGCTCGTGGCGTCGTTTCCTTCCTGGCGCGGTTGAGGCCGCGGATCAGCCTGACGCCGGGAGCCGGTTCCCCGAGGGGCTGTTCATTGCTGCTTCGAGCACGCGGGTTAGATTCGTCCGTTCGCCCCCGGTTCCCCGGGCGGTACCGCCTCGCAAGATGGCAGGCGCATGAAGAGAGGTGAGGGACGGATGGAAGAGGTGACCGACGAGCCGCTGTACCGGGACCGGGTGTGCGGCATCGACATCGGCAAGGCCGGGCTGGTCGCGACGATCCGGGTGCCGTCAGATGGCAACCCGGCGCGGCGGATGGCCGAGACCCGCGCCTTCGGGACGACCAGGCGGGAGGTGCTGGCGCTGGCGGACTGGCTGCGGTGCTGGCAGGTGCCCGCGGTGGTGATGGAGGCAACCGGCGACTACTGGAAGGGGCCGTTTTACCGGCTGGAGGCCGAGGGGTTCGAGTGCGTGCTGGCTGATGCCCGGCAGGTCAAGAACCTGCCCGGGCGCCCGAAGCGGGACCCGGCTGACTCGCGGTGGCTGGCGGCGTGCTTCGAGCGCGGCGCGGTCACGGCGTGCTTCGCGGCCACGCCGGAGTTCCGGGTGATCCGGCTGCACACCCGCTACCGGCGGGACCTGACCGAGGAACGCACCCGGGGCAGGCAGCGCGCCGGGAAGCTGCTGGAATCGGCCGCGGTCAAGGTCTGCTCGGTCCTGACCGACCTGCACGGCGTGACCGGCCGGGACATCATGGACCACCTGATCGCCGGGGAGCGCAACCCCAAGG
>DAIOWL010001419.1:0-1739 GCA_036758545.1 Streptosporangiaceae bacterium
GAAACTGTGGGCATGATCTCCTCCGGATGTGCTGGGTAATCGGGTACGGTCCACGATCAACAGGACAGAGCCACAACGCCAGGGCCGAAAGTCCCCTTCGGGGAAGGCCTGCCGGACCCTGGGGCTGTGCCGGAACTTACAGTGCCTGCTTGCGGAGGCGAGGAAGAGGAGGCTATTGCTTGCGGAATTTCGCCTTCAGCGCGTCCACGCGCTGTTGACGGGTTTCCTTTCGTTCCTGCTTCTTCTGTTCGCGGATCGCCTTGCGCGCCGCTTTCTCGGCTTCCTCGGCGGCAGCCTGCTGCGCCTCCAGTTCCACGATGACCTCATCGAGCGGACGGCGCACGATCGTGCCGCCCATCTCGGCGACGAACGCGTCCAACGACGCGGTTGTGTCCTCCACAGTCTCGGCCAGGAGGGCGTTCCCGCCCGTAGGCACCAGGGCGCCGAACTGTTCGATCGCCTCGTCACCTTTGTCGAGCCGGTCCGCGTCATACAGCGCCCCACTGGCGGCGCCGGCGCCGGCGCCCAGCAGCATCCCCACCGGGCCACCGAGCACCCCGACGAGCATCCCGATCAGGGAACCGCCGGCGGTGCCGGCACCGGCCTCCATGTCACCACCTTCCGGCACGTGGAGGTGGCCGTCCTTATCCCGCTCCACGATGGCCGCCGAGCGGATCTCGAACTCACCCGGGGCGGAAGACAATTTACTCAGCGCCTCATAGGCGGTGCCCTTCTGCGGAAACGTGATCGCCGCTGCGTACTCAGGCATATCGTGCCCTCCTTCGAACCTGGAACCAGCCCAGCGGTCGATCGGAGGTCGTACTCGCCTACCGGTAATTGCCCACCGGGCGATACCGCAACGCTAACCCCGCGGGCACCCGCCCGGCCAGATCCGTTCCCGAAAATAGGGATATCTATCTCCAGAACGGGCCGTGGTGCCCGCGCCCGCGGCGGGCGGGAACCAAGCCGGGTCGGCCGGCCAAGCGGTCGCATGCCGCTGCCGTCATGGCTGCCGTCCCGGCTCCGAGGACGGAGCCGATCACCACGTCACCCGGATAGTGCACGCCGACATGGACGCGCGAGTAGGCGACGCCGGCGGCGAGCAGCCGGATCGGCACGGCCAGCTCCGGAAGGTGCCGGCCGACGGCATAGGCGAACGCGAACGCCGACGCGGCGTGGCCGGACGGGAACGAGGTGGATCCGGGCATCCGGACCTGGCCGGCCCCAGCATGGCTGGTGCCGGCGCGATCCGGGCGCCGCCGCCGGGCCATGGGCTTCAGGCCGAGATTGATCGTCGCTGAGGTGACGCCGATCGCGAGCACACCCTCCAGCGCCGCGCGCCGTCCGCGCTCCCCGCCGGTCAGGGCGATCACGGCGGCGATGCCGAGCCACAGCCGTGAGTAGTTCGCGGCGTTGGAGAGCCTGCGGAAAGGGCGATCCAGCGCGGGGGTGGGCGTGCGCGCCACGGCCTGGTACACCGCCTGGTCGACAGCCCCAAGTTCGCGCAGCGCCTCGGCCCATGGGGACCCCGTACCCCGCCGCGCTTCGACCCGCTGCGCCAGCGCATCTGCCACGGTCTGCTGCTGCTTGCCAGCCTGTTCGGACATGGATGGCTTCTTTCTCTAGATGGCTGTTAAGACTGGCGGCCGGCCTGGCGAGCAGGATGCCGTCCTTGGAGCCGAAGCACCCGGCGGACGCTCATCAGCGGACGATGCGCAGGGCCAGCCGCGGGGGACAGC
>DAIOWL010001420.1:0-1738 GCA_036758545.1 Streptosporangiaceae bacterium
CCTTGTTGCAGAAGGAGCAGCTCAGGGTGGCTAGCCGGGCTGCGCCTGGGGCGAGGTCTCTGGCGTCGACTACGCCGCCCGATAGCCTGGCGGTATGGACTATCGAACTCTGGGACGAAGCGGCTGCGCGGTGTCGAGCCTGTGCCTGGGCACGATGACGTTCGGGGTGGAGACCGACGAGCCGGGCGCGCACCAGCAACTCGACCGGTTCCTCGAGGCCGGCGGCACCTTCGTGGACACGGCCGACGTGTACGGCAGCGGAAGGTCCGAGGAGATCATCGGGCGCTGGTTCGCCAGCCGCCCGGCCGAGGTCACCGAGCCGGTGGTGCTGGCCACCAAGGGCCGCTTCCCGCGCGGTGGTGACGACTCGCCGAACAGCGCCGGGCTGTCCGCGCGCCATCTGACCCGCGCGCTGGACGCGTCGTTGCGGCGGCTGGGCCTGGAGTCGGTCGACCTGTACCAGGTGCACGCCTACGACCCGCTGACGCCGCTCGAGGAGACGCTGCGCACGCTGGACCAGTTCATCCGGGCCGGCAAGATCCGCTACTACGGTCTGTCCAACTTCACCGGCTGGCAGCTGACCAAGGCCGTCTGGCTGGCCCGGGTCATGAACGTCGCCGAGCCGGTGACGCTGCAGCCGCAGTACAGCCTGCTGGCGCGCGAGATCGAGTGGGAGATCGTGCCCGCATGCCTCGACGCGGGCCTGGGCCTGCTGCCGTGGAGCCCGCTCGGCGGGGGCTGGCTGTCCGGCAAGTACCGGCGGGACCAGCGCCCGTCCGGGGCCACCAGGCTCGGCGATGACCCGAACCGCGGCATGGAGGCCTACGACCGGCGCGGCACCGAGCGCACCTGGAACGTCATCGACGCGGTCCAGAAGGTGGCCGAGGACCGCGGCGTGTCCATGGCCGAGGTCGCGCTGGCCTGGGTGACCGCCCGGCCCGCCGTCACCTCGACCATCCTCGGGGCGCGCACGCTGGACCAGCTCGAGGCCAACCTGCGTTCGGCCCAGCTGGAGCTGACCGCGGCCGAGACCGCGGCCCTGGACGTGGCCAGCGACGCGCACGTGGCCGACTACCCGTACGGTGAGCTCGGCCAGGAGCAGCGCTCACGCAAGCTGCAGGGAGGCCGGTAAGCGGCGGGCGGCGGCCCGCTGGGGCGCCGCCTGGCGTGCGCTGGCGCGCTGACGCGCTGATGCGCCAACGGGTGCGCGGGAGCACTAGGAGACTCGACTACGCCACTGTGGCATCACGTGTCACGCACGACGTTATTAGCGGAGACGCTGCTCCGTTTAGTGTGGAGGATTCGGGTTATGGGGTTGATTTGGGGTACTCCGATCCCCCGGATCAACCTCAGAGCCCGGATCAACCACGCTAATCGCAGCGACAGCCCGCGCTGTCCGCGGGTGACACCACGGGTAACCGCCGCACTAGGCGCCATGCGAACTCCTGTCACGTCGGCATCTCCAGCAACAGGCTGGTCGGCGGGGCGCGCGACCATCTTGCTGCTTTTCATGATCCCGAAGGATCTTTGGTCTGGGTGGACTAAAGATCCTTCGGGATCATGGGACAACCCAAGGCGGGGATGACGCGAGGCGTGACGACGGTGGCGCGTGTGACGACGGTGGCGGGTGTGACAGTGGTAGGGCGGGGCCGGGGGCGGGGCAGCGCGGGGGGGCGCGGGGTCGGTTAGGCGGAGGAGGGGCCGCCGCCGCGGCTTTCCGAGTCGAAGTCGCCGGTGC
>DAIOWL010001421.1:0-1734 GCA_036758545.1 Streptosporangiaceae bacterium
GGCGCCGAGGGCTGGCGGTCCATGTACCCCTACTTCACCCGGTTCCAGCCGGACGACGACAAGCGCTTCTGGTTCTACAACTCCATGCACTTCCCCGAGCCGATGCCGGCCTTCGACACGATCACGGCCGAGGTCCCGTACAGCGCGATCGGGGCCAACACCGCGCGGGTGTTCGTCTTCCCCACCACGCTCGGCATCGAGCACCGCATCGTCAACGGGCGGGTCTACATCACCGCCAACCCGGTCACCGACCCCGACGAGATCGCCCGCCGGGCCGCGGTCTTCGGCGAGCGGGCCGGCTACTACTACGAGAACTGGGACACCCTGTACCAGGGCTGGAAGATGCGCATCAAGGGCCTGATCGACGAGATCACCTCGATCACCGTGCCCGAACTGCCGGAGTTCGACGATCCAGCCGTGGTCACCGAGTCGCGCGGGGTGGCGCAGAACCACTACGTGCGGGAGAACTTCCACCGCTGCATCGACCTGTTCTCCCGGATGTGGCACCACCACACCGAGTTCCTGATGCTCGGCTACGGCGCCTACGTGGTGTTCTTCCAGTTCTGCAAGCAGGCGTTCCCCGAGATCAGCGACCAGGCGGTGGCGCGCATGGTGGCCGGCATCGACGTGATCATGTACCGGCCCGACGACGAGCTGCGCGAGCTGGCCCGGCTGGCGGTCGAGGCTGGGGTGGCCGACCTGTTCACCGAGGGCTGCTCGCCGGCGGCGGTGCTGGCCGCGCTGGGCGAACGCGGCGAAGGCGGCCAGCGCTGGCTTTCCGCCTTTGAACGCGCCCGCGACCCGTGGTTCAACGTGTCCACCGGCGACGGCTTCTACCACCACCATCGCAGCTGGGCCGACGACCTCACGGTCCCGTTCGCCGCCCTCCCCCGGTACGTGGCCCAGGTCCGCGACGGCATGCTCGCCGACCGGCCCACCGAGGCGCTGCGGGCCGAACGCGACCGGATCGCGTCGTCCTACCGTGACCTGCTGGGCTCCGACGAGGAGAAGGCCGCGTTCGACCAGATGCTCGGCCTGTGCCGGGTGGTCTTCCCGTACGTCGAGGACCACAAGTTCTACTGCGAGCACTGGTTCACGTCGCAGTTCTTCAGCCGGATCCGCGAGTTCGGCGCGCTGCTGGCCAGGTCCGGGGTGCTGGCCGAGGCCGAGGACGTGTTCCAGCTGCACCACACCGAGGTCGACCAGGCGCTGTCCGACGTCATGCTGGCCTGGGCCGCGGGCGCCCCGCCGCTGGGCGCGACCCACTTCCGCCCCATCGTGGCCGAGCGCAAGCGGATCCTCGAGGCGCTGCGCGGCTGGTCGCCGCCGCCCGCGCTGGGCCCGGTGCCCGAGGCGCTGAACGACCCGGCCGTGCACATGCTGTGGGGCGTCACCCAGCAGACCATCGAGGCCTGGCTGCGGCCGGCTGAAGGCGAGGTCCGGGGCGTCGGCGCCTCCTCCGGCGTGGTCGAGGGGCCCGCCCGGGTGCTGACCGACGTCAACCAGATCGGCGAGGTCAGGGACGGCGAGATCCTGGTCTGCCCGGTGACCGCGCCGAGCTGGGCGCCGGTGTTCGGCAAGATCAGGGCGGCGGTCTCCGACATCGGCGGCTCGATGTCGCACGCGGCGATCGTGGCGCGGGAGTACGGCATGCCGGCCGTGGTCGGCACCGGCGACGCGACCAAGCGGATCAGCACCGGCCAGCTGGTGCGCGTCGACGGTGACCGCGGGACC
>DAIOWL010001422.1:0-1733 GCA_036758545.1 Streptosporangiaceae bacterium
CCGATATCGAACAGCGCCTGGCGGCCGACGTGACCACCGAACGGCGGGAGGAACTGCGGGAGGCGGCCCGGCAGATAGAGGACGGTGAGGGCGTCGGGATGGAGGACGTCGTGCTGGCCAACGACCGCCCGGTTCCGGTCGTTGCGGAGCAGGTCATGACCTGGCTGGGCTGGACGTGACCCATGCGCGTGGCCATCGCTCGCCACCGGTGCCCGAAGTGCCACGCTGCTTCATCGTGATCACGGTGTCAGCTGGGCCCGCCCGGGTATCTGGCTACGTGTGAATCAACAAGATCAGCAGGCCATCGACGACCTGTTCCGGCACCTGTACCGGACCGCCGCGCAGGCGGGACCGCGCGATCAGCAGGCCGAGGCCAGGATCCAGCAGCATATTCAGCAAGGGCCGCCCGGCCTGCTCTACCACATGGCGCAGACGCTCGTAGGGCAGCAGGCCGCGCTCCGGCAGCTGCGGGCCCAGCTCGCCGACTGCCAGCAGCAGCTACACCAGGGCGGATCGCCGGCCGGGTTCGCCCAGCCGGGGCGGCGAGGCGCCGGTCAGCCGGGCTACGGCGGCTACGCGCCGCAGTACCAGCAGCCATCCGGCTGGCAGCGATCGGGTGGCCAGGGTTTCCTGGCCGGGGCAGGCCAGATCGCCCTCGGCGTCGGCGGTGGCATTCTGGCGGCCGAAGCGCTGAGCAGCATTTTCAGCGGCGACGGCCTCTTTGGCGGCGACAACTACGGCGAGCACGAATACGACCAGGGCTACTACGACGGCCGTCAAGACGAGGAACGCCAGGACGACGACCGCCAGGACGACGGCGGCCAGGACGACGGCGGCCAGGACGACGGCGGCCAGTACGACGGCGATGGCGGGTACGACGATGGCGGTGGATTCGACGATGGCGGTGGATTCGACGACGGGGGCGGATTCGACGGCGGGGGCTGGTAACACCCGGCTCGGTGCCCATCCGCGCATCGAATAACTGGCTGAACTAATCCGAGTTCGGCCAGCGTGCGCATCACGCTGGCCGTGACACCCTCGCACGTCCTCTTCCTATCCCGCTGTGGGTGGCCCGTGCCAGCAAAACTAGTTGCATCTAAACTAGATGCTATGTAACTATCAACAGGCGAATGAGCCTGGCCGGCCCGGCGAGGCGCACCGCGACGAGATCCAGGCCACCCACCACAGATACCGAGGATTGACATGATTGACATCGGCACGCCGATGACCAGCGGCCGCGTCACCTCCCGTGACGGCACCCCGATCGGCTACCTGAAGACCGGGCGCGGCCCGGCCGTCGTGATCCTGCACGGCAGCATGGAGTCGGCCGGCAGCCACACGCTGCTCGCCCAGGCCCTGGCCGGCGACTTCACCGTCTACCTGCCCGACCGGCGCGGGCGCGGCATGTCGGGCCCGCACCGGCCCGACCACAGCGTGCGCACCGAGGTGGAAGACCTTCAGGCCGTCCTGGCCGAATCGGGTGCGCAGATGGTCTTCGGGGTCAGCGCCGGCGGCCTGGTCGTCCTGGAGGCCGCCCGAACCCTGCCCGGCATCCGCATGATCGCCGTCTACGAGCCCGCGCTGGCCATGGACGCCACCAGGAACACCGCCTGGCTGGAGCGCTTCGACCGCGAGCTGGCCGACGGCAAGCTGGCCGCCGCGATGATCACCAGCATGTACGGACTGGAACTGGCGCCGCCGTTCTTCAAGATCATGCCGCGCCGCCTGCTGGC
>DAIOWL010001423.1:0-1732 GCA_036758545.1 Streptosporangiaceae bacterium
TCGGGGTGAGAGCAAGCCCCGCGCCCGGCCACGCCCGCGGCGGACCTTCTGGCCACGTCGAGCGCCTCGATTCCACCCGATCCATCGATCAGCGCGGCTAGCGCCCGGGCGATCGACGGCAGGCCGAGCTTACACGGCCCGCACTGACCGGCCGACTCTCCGGCCAGGTAGCTGGCGATCCGTGACACCTCGCCCAGGGGGCAGGTCCCGTCGCCGAGCGGGAGCACGATCCCCGAGCCAAGCGTGCCACCCACAGCGGCCAGGCCCTCACGGGAGACGGGTACCACGTATGCCGTGCCGGCCGGCAGCCACATGCCGTGATAGCCGCCGACCAGGACACCATCGCCCGCCGGAGCCTGGCAGATGTCGAGGACCGCCGCCAGCGGAACACCGGTGGGTACTTCGACCACCGCCGGCTGCGCCGCGGAGCCGCCCACGCTGAGCAGGACCGTCCCGGGCTCTTCCGGTGTACCGACCGCGGCGAAGCGCTCCGGCCCGAGCAGGGCGAGCACCGCCAGCTGGGCGAACGTCGACGTATTGGACAGCAGCGTGGGCAGGTCCGAGACGCCGAAATCGCTCGCCAGGATCTTGCGTCCCGGGGGTACCGGCCGCTTGCCGTTGATGCCGCGGACCAGCGCGCCGGATTCTCCCGAGATGAACCGGTCGGGCATCTGGACCACGCGGGCTATCTTGCGCAGGCCGGGCTCGGCCGCGATGGCCGCCTCCATCGACCTGTTCGCCAGCTCGTTGCCCGCGACCCCGATCACGATCTCCTCGGCCCCGATGGCCTCGGCCACCAGCGCGGCACCGCTGAGGATGAGGTAGGGCGAGCGGATCATGAGCATCTTGTCCTTGACGCTGCCCGGCTCGCCCTCGGTGGCGTTGACGACCACGACAGGCGCGCAGTCGTTTTCCTCCGCGTTCTTCACCACCGCGCTGAGCTTGCGCGCGAAGGGGAACGCCGCACCGCCCTGGCCGCGCAGGTCGACCTGCTCGGTCATGGAGATCAGTTCCTCGGCGGTGAGCCGGGGCAGCGGGCCGAAGATGTCGCGGTGGGCTTCCAGGTCGAGCCGGGGCATCCGGTCGAGGCCGGCCGTCAGCCTGGCGGCCCCGATCCTCATGATCGTCGGAGCATCGAGGCCCCTGATCGGGCTCATCGCCACTCGTCACCTCCGGTCGGCCCCGGCATCTCGCGATATCTCGGGTCAGTGGGCTTGGCCCGGTGTGACCCGCGCCGCGCTGTCCGCGGCGGCGGCCCGGCGTGCGGACCGGTGGCCGGGTCGCCGGGCGGCAACGGCTGATCGGGACGGGGCATGGGACCCGGGCGGGGCATCGGGCCGGTGCCCGGACGGGGCATCGGGCCGCTTCCGGGCGGCATCATAGGGCCTGTTCCTGAGGGCGGCATCGGACCGCCGCCGGGGCGCGGCGGCTTCCCCCCGGTGTCTGGCCGGGGCATCGGGCCGGTATCGGGACGGCCGACGAACCGGGGCGTCGGCTCCGTGCCCGAGCGCGGCATGGGGCCTGTGCCCATACGCGGCATCGGCCCCGTACCGGGACCCATCCCGTTGCGCGGCGGCCCCTGACCAGCCCGCGGCAACGGGCCCGTATCCGGACGGGGCATCGGGCCGGTGCCCAGGCGCGGCATGGGACCCGAGTCGGCCCGCGGCATAGGGCCCGAGTCGGCCCGCGGCATAGGGCCCGAGTCGGCCCGCGGCATGGGACCCGAGTCCGC
>DAIOWL010001424.1:0-1727 GCA_036758545.1 Streptosporangiaceae bacterium
GGCCGCGCGTAGACGAGGTTCTCGATTACCACCGGGACACCGGTGGTGCGGCAGTCGCGGATGATCTCGTCGCAGACGGCGAGCGCGTCCGCGACCAGGTCTGGCTCACCGGGGGCCGGGGCCGGGCGGTCGGCGCGCAGCTGGAGGAAGAACTTGAGGGCATCGCCGCCCTGATCCAGGACCCACTGGGCGTTCAGGTCCGGGTCGCGGTGGGTGCGCGGCTCACCCTGGTAGCTGCGCCGCTCGGACGGTTCGGCGGCGACGAGCAGCCCGCACCCCGGGGCCAGCGCCTTCGCCGCGGTGATGGCCGGGACGCCGTAGGTCGGGTCGGACAGCAGTCCGGAGGCCGCCGGGGTCAGCACGCGGGCGACGTCGGCCTTGGCGACGCGCAGGTCGTCGTCGGTCGCGTCGAGGCCCACCGCGGTGAACATGCGGCGCAGCGTGTTCCGCTGGTCCATGGCGATGATGGAGAACACGTGGTTGTCCGCCGCGATGTCGTCCAGGGTTCGGGCCTGGGTGGCGTATGTCATTGCGTTCCTTCCCGGATGAAGCCGGCTAGGTCTCTGCTGGCGAGGCCAAGGCCGGACAGGGCGTATGAAGCGAGCAGGGCGGCCCCGGTGACTCCCGGCTGGACTACAGGTGAGAAGCTCAGCGCGTCGATGACGGCCGACTTGGCCCCGCGCACGCTGGCCATCTGCGTCCAGCCCCCGGCGGCCACGGCGCGCCGGTGCGGGCCGGCGACCTTCTCGATGTCGGTGAGCAGGAGCCGGGCCGCCTCCGCTGTGTAGCGGACCGCGGCGGTCCAGATCGTGGCGGGCGAGGCGGCGTCCTGGATGCGCAGGACGACGTCGTCCTGGGTCCGGCCGTCGCCGCTGACCGACAGGCCGGCGGGCAGGTGACCGACGCTCAGGCTGGCGTGGTCAAGCACCGCCCGGGCCGGCTCGGCCTCCGCGCCGAGCGCGGCCAGCACGCGCCGCAGCAGCAGCCCGCCGCTGATCCCGGCCAGGAGCAGGCTGGTGTCCGGCAGCACGTGCCGGCCGCACGACCAGCCGGCCGTCACGACCTGCTGGCGCTCGGCCTCCGGCAGCGTGCCCGGGATGGAGCGGGCCAGCACGTCCGCGGTGCCGCTGGAGTTGAACAGCTCGTCCGCCCCGACCGCGCCGACGCCGACGGCCGCCACCGGATGATCGTGCCCGGCCACCGTCAGGACGGCGCCAGCGGCGCAGGAGACGACACCGTCGTGCCGCAGGAACCCGGCCGGGCAGCCGGCCGGCCGTTCCTCCGGGAGAATCCGGGCGGGCAGCCCGGCCGCCGCCAGGGCCAGCGGCCAGACCTGGCCGGTGCCCTGGTCGACCAGACCGGTCCGGGACGCCAGCGACGGCTCGCGGACCAGGTCGCCGCCCAGGGCGAAGACGATCCATTCCGGTACGCTCAGCCAGGTCGAGGCCGGGCCGGCCGGCTGCCCGCTGGCGCGCAGCCACAGCAGCTTGGCCAGGGTGGCCTGGCTCGACCACCGCAGGCCCGTGGTGCGCTCGAAGGCGGCGGCGAATCCGGGGTCCTCGCGGGCCAGCTGCTCGATCTCGTGGCCGCCGCGGTGATCGAACCAGGCGATTACCGGGGTGGACGGCCGACCGGCCGCGTCGAGCAGCACACCGCTCTCGGCCAGGCCGGTCACGCCGATGCCGCGCACCCGGACCGGGCCCCAGGCGGATTCGGCCGCCCGGACG
>DAIOWL010001425.1:0-1724 GCA_036758545.1 Streptosporangiaceae bacterium
GCGCTGGGCGGCCAGCACGCCGGGGTGGCGGGCGTGGGCATTACGCCAGCGCAGGTAGTCCTGGAGCCGCCGGGCCAGGACGGTATGGCTCGGGTGGTCCGAGCCGCCCATGACAAAGGTGCGCAAGGGCCCGAACTGCGCCTCGATCGGATTGGCCCACGACGCGCTGGTCGGCGTGAAGCACAGCCCGGCGTTCTCCCGCCAGGCCCAGCGGCGGATCGCCGGGGTCTTGTTCGCCGACCGGTTGTCCATGATGATGAACAGCCGGTACCCGCCGGGCCGGGCGGCCCGGATCGATTTCAGCGCGGCCAGGGTGTGACCGGCGCCCTTGTGCTCGCGGGTCATGCCCCGCAGCTGGTCATCGCCGATGCCGTAGCAGCCGTGGAAGTAGCGGGTGCCGTGGGTGCGGTGGTAGGTCGCCCGCAGCCTCACCGGGTGCTTGCGCGGCGCCCAGCAGGTCCCATGGCAGGGCCGGATGGACAGCGGCCCGAACTGGCCGGAGGCAAAGCACCGGTCCGGGTAATGGCTGGTCACGTACTCGATCCGGTCCAGCTTGGCGTCCCGGTCCGGATCGCGGGATTCCTTCCAGGTCCGGGTCCGCTGGAAGCTGATGCCGCGGGCGTGCAGGACCTGCCGCAGCCGCTCCCGCCCGATGCAGACCCCGGAACCCTCCGCTCAGTAGCCGGCCAGCTTGCGCAAGCTCCACCGGGTGAACGGCCGGCCCAGCTTCTCCGGCCGGGTCCTGGCCGCCGTGACGATGACCTCGATGTCCTCATCACCGATCAGGCGGGGACGGCCTCCCGCCCAGTCAGGGTCCAGCGCCGCCAGGCCCTTCTCGTTGAACGCGTGCACCACGTCCCGGACCGTGTCCTCATCAGCAGCCACGAGCCGGGCGATCGCCGGGACCGGCGTCCCGGACGCCGACGCCATGATGATCATCGCCCGCCGCACCCGGATCGACCCGTGCTTGCCGCGCCGCACGATCTGCTGCAGCCGCTGCCCCTCCTGATCCGTCAGCCGCCGCGCCCGCACCGGCTCAGCCATCCCGCCTCCCGCCACTCGCTCCATCTCACGATCGAGTATGGAAGCTCATCGCGGCCTGTCAGCCGACCGGCGAACGTTAATGGCCAGCGCACTAGCCGCCCGGTCATGTCGGCTGCACGGCACCGCGGGCATGACGATCACCGCGGACATGCAGACCGCCATTGGGAAGTCCCCGCATCGGTGACAGCCTCGGCGACGGCCGCCATCAAGCCACTACTCCCGACCGCCACACCTCGATGCGAACGAGATCCCCGCCGTCGGCCGACGTGGATCACTGTGGCTCTATACCTGTTGAACCCTCGGAAATCGAACGGCTTGGCCTGCCCAATGTAGCCTGATGTCAGCCGATGATGGCTCCCCAGATGTACCAGGGGAGGCGCAATTTGCCTGCCTCCACGGTGATCACGCAATACTGGCTCGACAAGGCTTGATTAGGTCTTGCCTACAGGATGACATCACGCTGAGTGACCGTTAGGTCGGCAGAGAACGCACGCCGACCCGCCGTTCTGGACGGCGGGTGCCTGGTCGGCGATCTTCGGCTGAAGCGCGCGGATTGGGTCGTTCTGGCGTGGCGCATCTTCGGTTAGCCCGTGATGCTGCCAGTGTGCCGGTGGTCATGGTGCGGGGGGCCGGGTGTCAGGACAGGCCGTGCTGCCGGCACCATGCGTGAACGCTTCCGG
>DAIOWL010001426.1:0-1723 GCA_036758545.1 Streptosporangiaceae bacterium
CCGCGGCCGCGGTGCCGTCGCCGGGCGGCGCCCGCGGCCCCCGCCCGCTGCCGGTGAGCACGACGTCGCTGCTGGGGCGGGAGCAGGCCGTCGACGAGGTGGCCGGGCTGCTCGAGCGTCCTGAGGTGCGGCTGGTAACGCTCACCGGGCCCGGCGGGGTCGGCAAGACCCGGCTGGCGGTGGCGGTGGGCGAGCGGCTGCGAGACCGGTTCGGCGCGGGCACCGCCTTCGTGCCGCTGGATGCAGTCACCGACTCGGGGCAGGTCCTGGCCGCCATCGGCCGGGCCGCGGGCGCCGACCTGGCCGGCGTCGGCGCGCCGCTGGAGGCGCTGGCCGAGACGTTCGGCGACGGCGCGTGGCTGCTGGTCCTGGACAACCTGGAGCAGGTGATCCAGGCCGCCCCGGACCTGGGCGAGCTGCTGGCCCGCTGCCCGGGGGTGGCGATGCTGGCCACCAGCCGCACGGTGCTGGGGTTGCGCGCCGAGCGGGAGTACCCGGTGCCGCCGCTGGCGCTGCCGGCAGATCCGGGCACCGCCTCGGTCGCGGAGGTGGCGGCCTCGCCCGCGGTGGCGTTGTTCGTGGACCGGGCCCGCGCGGTGCGCCCCGGCTTTGCGCTGACCGAGGGCAACGCGGCGGCGGTGACCGAGATCTGCCGGCGGCTGGAGGGCCTGCCGCTGGCGATCGAGCTTGCCGCCGCCCGCACCCGGCTGCTGGACCCGGCCGCGCTGCTGGCCCGGCTGGCGGCCTCGCTGGACGCGCTCGGCACCGGCGCGGTGGATCTCCCCGAGCGGCAGCGGACCCTGCGCGCCACCGTGGAGTGGAGCGTCGGCCTCTTGGAAGACGACGAGCGTTCGCTGCTGGAGGTCACGGCGGTGTTCACCGACGGCTGGACCATCCCGGCCGCCGCCCAGGTGGCGGGCCTGGATGAGGACCGGGCGCTGGAGTTGTGTGAGGCGCTGGCCCGCCACAGCCTGGTCACTATCGACAGCACCGGGCTCGGGCCCCGGTCGCGGATGCTGGCGACCGTCCGCGCGTTCGCGGCCGAGCGGCTGGCGGCCCGGCCCGACGCCGCCGAGGTCGGGCACAGGCACGCTGGCTTCTACCGGGCGCTGGCCGAGCAGGCCGACCGGCCGCTGCGCGGCCCCGGGCGGAGCGAATGGATGGAGCGGCTGCAGGCCGAGGCGGGCAACCTGGCCGCCGCGGTGCGCTGGTACCTGTCGCATGACCGCGGGCCGCTGCCGCACCTGTTCCGGGTCCTGTATCTGTTCTGGTCGCAGCGGGACCTCGGGCGCGAGGCCTGGTCCTGGGTGGAGCAGCTGCTGCCCGGCTTTGGCACGCTGGACCCGCAGGCCCGGGCCGAGCTGGCCTGGGCGGCGGCAGTGCTCGCCGGCGACATCGGGGACGACGCGGCGGCGCTGGCGGCCCGCCAGCGCCTGGCGCCGCTGCTGGCCGGGATCCAGGATCCCTTCCTGCACGCGGTGGCCCGGCTGGCGATGGCGTGGGCCTTGCCGATCGCCGGCGACTACGGCGGGACTCTGCGGGAGGCGGCGGTCTCGCTTGAGGAGCTCCGCGGCCAGGACGAGCCTGTCTTTACGGCGATGGCCGCGTTGACCGTCGGCTCGGCGGACACGGCGCTGGGCCGCTACGATGACGCGCTGCGACACCTGCGTGAGGCGCGTGACCTGGCTGAACGAACCGGCAGTGACTGGCTCGCCGCGGGCCC
>DAIOWL010001427.1:0-1716 GCA_036758545.1 Streptosporangiaceae bacterium
TCATCGCCGCCCTGCAGGCGGGCGCGCTCGGCTACCTGACAAAAGACGCCACCCGGGCGGAGATCGGCCGGGCCGTACTGGCTGCCGCGGCCGGCCAGGCGGTGCTCGACCCGGCGGTGCAGCAGCGGCTGCTGTCGGCCGCCGTCCGCGCGCCCGCCGCGGCTCCGGCCGGGCCGGCGTCGGCCGACGACCTGACGCCGCGCGAGGCCGAGGTGCTCCGCCTGATCGCGGCGGGCAAGTCCAACCGGGAGATCGCCCGGGCCCTGTTCGTCAGCGAGGCCACGGTCAAGACGCACGTCAACCGGATCTTCGCCAAGACCGGCTCGCGCGACCGCGGCCAGGCCGTGCACTACGCCTATCAGCACGGTTACGCCGGCCCACCGGGCTAATCCTCGCGGTGCACCTCGGCCGGCTGCTTGTCGATCCGCAGCCCGCGCCAGCTCGGCTGGCGCAGGATCCCGTCCGTGGTCCACTCGGCGAAGGCGACCTCGCCGACCAGGCTGGGCTCGACCCAGCGGGCGTCCCGGGCGGCCGGGTTGGGGATCTTAGTACCGAACGGGCTGGTTTTACGCCCCAGCGGCGCCAGCTGCTCGCTCAGGTAGGCCAGCATGTCGTCGGTGAATCCGGTGCCGACGTGTCCCGCGTACCTGAGCTGGCCGTCGTCGTCGTTGACGCCGAGCAGCAGCGAGCCGATCATGTCGGCGCGGCGCCCCTCGCCCGGCTTCCAGCCGGCCACGATGACCTCTTGCTGCTTGACGTTCTTGACCTTGATCCAGTCCCGCCGCTGGCCCGGATGGTAGGCCGAACCCAGCGGCTTGCCCACGACACCCTCCAGCTTTTTGGCGATGCTCTCGGCCAGAACCTGGTCCGCGCCGCCGCGGTGCCACGGCGGGGTGTGGACGGGGTCGGAGTTCAGGCCGAGGTCCTCGAGCCGCGCCCGCCGCTCGGTGTAGGGCGAGCCGAGCAGTGACTCGTCGCCGTGATGCAGCAGGTCGAACACGTTGTACTGGACCGGCACCGCACGGAGCAGCTTGTCCTGCGGCCGCAGCACGTGCATCCGCGACTGCAGCAGGCCGAAGTCGGGCCGTCCGTGGTGCAGCGCCACGATCTCGCCGTCCAGGATCACCGGCGCGCCGGTCCGTTCGGCGAGCACGCCGAGCTCGGGATAGCTCGCCGCCATGTCCTTGTCGTTACGCGAGATCAGCCGGACCTTTCCACCCTCGACGTAGGCGACCGCGCGCAGCCCGTCCCACTTCAGTTCCCAGCCGTACGATTCCTCGTCGGCCGGGAACTCGTGGCGCAAGCTGGCCAGCATCGGCTTGATCAGCCGCGGCAGATCCGTCATCGGTCACCTCCGCGGACGACGCTACCTCACGACCCCGCCGTCATCATGACCTGCCACGGCCGGACGCACTGGAACCCGGCTTTCACTGCGCCAGAACGCCGTGGATCCGGGGTTTCATGGCGTTCCAGCTGGCGTCCTGGCGAGAGCCGCGCTCGCCGGCCTAGGCTCGGTTTATGGTGTCCGGGACGCGCCTCGAAGCCCCGGCCGGGCTGCTCGCCCGCTGGGGCATCCCGGCGGACGCCGAACTCACCCGGGCCGAGCGCGGCTCCAACAACCAGACCTTCGCGGTGGCGCACCGAGGTCGCCGCTGGGTGCTGCGGATCAGCCAGAACCTGTCGGCGGACCAGGCTCGCGCCGAGCACCGGCTGCTC
>DAIOWL010001428.1:0-1714 GCA_036758545.1 Streptosporangiaceae bacterium
TTATCCAGCAAATCGCACTACTCTGGAGGTCATGCCGAAGGTAAGGGTGCCGCGCAAGAACGTGACGCCCGGCGAGATCGTCACCGTGCTCAGCCGCAGGCTCGGCCCCGGCTACCAGGTGGAGAGCAACGGCGGCCGCCGGGTCATGGTGCGCAAGAGCCCGCTCATGTACGCCAGCATCTCCATCACCGACCAGCCGGGCGCGTCCGTGTTCGGCGTCCACGGCGGCGGCTTCTTCTTCCTCCGCCTGGTCAACACCTTTGGGACCGCCCGCCGTGTGGCCGACGCCCTGCGCCGCTCCCCCGAGTTCCGCAGCCTCTTAGCGTCACAGCCCGAGGACGGCACGGAGCTGGGCGGCCGACGGGGCAGGAGCCTGGCGGCCGTGCTCGTCACGGTAGAGGCGGCAGGAGACGGCCGGGAGCAGGCCCGGACGGGCGAACGGGTCGGCGCCGTCGGCGAGCAGGGTGGGCGAGCCGGTCATGCCGAGCCGTTCGGCCTCCGCCTGGCTGGCAACGACGCGCCGGGTCACCCCGGGACGGCCGGGCAGCAGGCCATCCAGCCTCGCGGCCAGCAGGTCGGCGCCCGGACACCCCGGCACCTGCAAGATCTCCAGCGTCATGGTTGGTAACATTCCGCTTGTACCGCACGGGTAGCGGCCTCCATCATCCCGCGTCCAGGAGGCCCGTCATGTCAGATGTCCAGGTGCGCCCGTTCCGTCGCGGCGATCGCGATCAGCTCACCAAGCTCGTCAACGCTCACGCCGAGGCGGTGGTGCCGGGCATGAGCGTGTCGGTGAACACCGTGCTGGGCTCGCTGGAACGCCAGCCCGGGGAGTTCATCGTGAACCCCTGGGTGAGCGAGCGGGTCACCCTGGTCGCTGAGCAGCGCAGCCGGGTCGCCGCCGCCGCGCACCTGCTCAGGTACTACCCGGACGATCGGGCCGGGCCCGCGTACCGCGACGCTGGCGAGATCTACTGGCTGCTCTACTGGCCCCTGGCTCCGGCCGGCAATCCCTTCTGGCCGGACGTGACCGGGGCGGCAGAGGCGCTGACAGCGGCCTGTATCGAGATTTTCGGCCGCTGGGGCGTGACGCACCAGTACGCCGGCGGGGAACTGCCGGTGCCCGGCGTGTACGGGATACCGGAGCAGTGGCCGCACATCGCCGCGCTCTACCGGCGGGCCGGATTCTCCCACACCGGGCACACCGAGGTCGTCTACCTGGCTCCGGTCGAGGACCTGCCCAGTCCCGGTCAGCCGCCACTGGACGGGCTGGCGGTGAGCCGTTCGGTCGGGATCAACGGCTGCCGCCTTTCCGCCGTGCTCGGCGAGGAGGTGATCGGCTACATCGAGACAGAGATGCTGGATCAGGGAGAGCGGCTGTCCCGGCACGGCGGCTGGGCCGACGTCGGCAACCTGCATGTCGCACCCGGATACCGCCGCCGCGGGGTGGGATCCTGGCTGCTCGGGCAGGCCGCCGCCTGGCTCCGCCTGGCCGGGGTGAGCCGCCTGCTCGACTACGCCTGGCTGGAGGGCACCGATCCCGGCGGGCTGAACCACGACGACTACCGGGCGTTCCTGCCCGCGGTGGGCTTCCGCGAGCTGACCCGCACCGCACGCGGCTGGACCAGGGAGTAACCGCAGGCGGCGCCGGTCATCGGGGAGCCGCTGGGTGATCCCGGACCGGTCCAGGTATTCCAGGAGCGGGATCGCGACC
>DAIOWL010001429.1:0-1706 GCA_036758545.1 Streptosporangiaceae bacterium
GTTCGTGGCCAACGGCGACAGCGACCCGATGATCCTGCCGCACTACTCCTACCTGATCGCGGGCCTGATCCCGCAGGCCCGGGTTAAGATCTACCCCGACTCGGCACACGGGTTCCTGTTCCAGCATCACGCCGAGTTCGCCGCCGACATCGAGGCATTCCTTGGGGTTTCCGGCTCCTAGCCTGGGACGTTACGATTCGGTCAGTAGGCGGCGGCGCGGGCAACGGCGGGCCCGGGCTCGTGGCCGCCAGTTCGATTCTTGTCGAGGAGTGGCCGTGAGCGGCAGCCGCCGGGTGGCACCTGAGGTGCTCGTGGCGGCCGGCCGATGACGGCGGATTCGGGACGGCGGGGCCGCGCGACCGGGCTGACGGATCGTCATGCCGAGTGCGGCGCACTGGACCGGCTCGTCGACGGGGTCCGGGCCGGTGAGAGCCGGGCACTTCTGGTGCGCGGTGACCCGGGCGTGGGCAAGACCGCACTGCTGGAGTACCTGTCCGGCCGGGCCGCCAGCCAGGGCTGCCGGGTCGAGCGCGCGGCGGGCGTGCAGTCGGAAATGGAACTGGCGTTCGCCGGCCTGCATCAGCTGTGCGCGCCGATGCTGGACCGTGCCGAACGGCTGCCGGAACCGCAGCGTGACGCGCTGTGTACCGCGCTCGGCATCGCCGCCGGGGCGCCGCCGGAGCGGTTCCTGGTCGGGCTGGCCGTGCTCGGCCTGCTGTCGGAGGTAGCCGGGGAGTACCCCCTGATCTGCCTGATCGATGACGCGCAGTGGCTGGACCAGGCCTCGGCGCAGGCGCTGGGATTCGCGGCGCGGCGGCTGGCCGCCGACCCTGTCGGCCTGGTGTTCGCGGCCCGCGAACCGGGCACCGAGCTGACCGGGCTGCCCGAACTGGACCTGGCCGGGCTGGAGGAGGAGGACGCGCGGGCGCTGCTGGACTCGGCGCTGACCGGACCGCTGGACGCGCGGGTCCGGGACCTGATCGTGGCCGAGACGCACGGCAACCCGCTGGCGCTGCTCGAGCTGCCGCGGGGGCTCACCCCGGCGCAGCTGGCCGGGGGGTTCGGCCTGCCGGGGGCGCGGCCAGGCGGCGGACCGCTGGCCGACCGGATCGAGGCTAGCTTCACCCGCCAGCTGGAGGCCTTGCCCGACCAGACCCGGCGGCTGCTGCAGCTGGCGGCGGTCGATCCGTCCGGCGACGCGTCGCTGATCTGGCGGGCGGCCGCGCGGCTGGGCATCGGGGTCCACGCGGCTGCCCCGGCGGTGGACGCAGGACTGATCGAGTTTCCCGGCCAGGTGCGATTCCGGCATCCGCTGGTGCGTTCGGCGGCCTGGCGGTCGGCGTCGTTCTCCGACCGGCAGCCGATGCACGCGGCGCTAGCGGAGGTGACCGACCCGATCAAGGATCCGGACCGGCGGGCGTGGCACCGGGCCCAGGCCGTGACCGGCCCGGACGAGGAGGTGGCCGCGGAGGTGGAGCGCTCGGCCGGGCGGGCGCAGGCACGCGGTGGTGTGGCAGCGGCCGGCGCGTTCCTCGAGCGCGCTGCCGAGCTCACGCTGGATCCGGAAAGGCGAGCAGGGCGAGCGCTCGCGGCCGCGGAGGCCAAGGTCGGCGAGGTCTCGGCCACCGTCGACGCGATGGCGCGCAGCGCGTACACCTCCGGTGGCACCAGCGACATGCTGCAGGCGATGCTCGCGCCCGACCCGC
>DAIOWL010001430.1:0-1705 GCA_036758545.1 Streptosporangiaceae bacterium
TTCAGCGGCGAGATCGCGAACCGGCACTGCAGCAGGTCCTCCGAGCGGAATCGCAGGAGCAGGGTCACAGAATGCCCTTCGTTTCGGCTGGAGCCGAAATAAGTGTTCCCTCCTTACTGTGCCCTCACTATGAAGCCGTGACACTCCTGCGCGACCTGCCCCGCTTCCGCTATCTCTGGCTGAGCAAGGCGATCTCCTCGACCGGCAGTGGCGTGGGCCTGATCGCGCTCGTGCTGTTCGTGGCCCCGTCCGGTCCCGGCACGGTGAGCCTCGTGCTGATCGGCACCGCGCTGCCGCTGCTGGCCGGGCCGCTGGCCGGTGCCGTCGCCGACCGAGTGGACCAGCGCCGCATGCTGGCCGGCTGCGAGGCCGGGCAGGGAGTCATCTATGCGATCCTGGCCGTGACCCGGCCGCCCCTCCCGGCGCTGCTGCCGCTGGTGATCCTCGCCTCGCTGCTGGCGACGTTCGGCGCGCCGGCCGGGAAGAGCGCCGTCCGCCGCCTCGTGCCGGCCGAGCGCCGCAGCCAGGCCAACGCGCTTCTCAGCCTCGCGATGAACCTGCAGATCATCGCCGGCCCGGCGATCGGCGGCGTCCTGGCCGGGATCACCGGGGTATCCGCCGCGTTCGGCGTGAACGCCGCGTCGTTCGCCCTCTCCGCGCTGCTGCTGGCCGGCCTCGGCCCGCTCGCGCCGCTAGAACGACCGGCACCGGAAGCCAGGTCCGGCCTGCTCGCCGACACCATTGCGGGGCTGCGGTACGCGAAGGAAAACCCGGTCATCCGGGGCCTTGTCCTGGGAACTCTCATCTTCGTGACGTTCGCCGCCATGGACAACGTCGCGCTGGTCTTCCTCGTACGGCGGACGCTGCACGGTTCGGCGGCCGAGTACGGCATCATCTCGGCGGCGTTCGGGGTCGGGATGGTCACGGCGTCGCTGGCGCTGACCGTCAAGGCCGGCCGGAGGCCGGCGGCGTTCTGGCTGACCGGCGGCGTCGTGGCGGGAGCGGTCGGCATGGTCCTGACGGGTATCGCGCCGTCGGCGGCGGTGGCCTGCGCCGGGCAGGCAGTGGCCGGCGCGGGCAATACCGCCGACCTTGTGGGCACGGACACGCTGGTCCAGGAGCGGGTGCCGGCGCACATGCTCGGACGGGTGTTCGGCACCGTCTACGGCGGGGCGCAGCTGGCATCCGCGCTCTCCTACATCATCGCCGGCCCGCTCGTGGCGCTCACCGGGCCACGGGCCACCTTCGCCATCGGAGGCGCGGGCGCCCTGGCCGGCGCCTTCGTGCTGGCCTCCGCGCTGCGATTGCGGCCCGCGCCTGCCCGGTAACGGCGGTCCGGCCCGTTTCCGGATGCTCCCAGCGGAGTACCGGCAGGGGCCGCCGCATCCACGCGGACCAGGTAGAAGACGCTTCCCGCAGCCGGCGACGGCGAGCCGCCTGGTTGGCAGCATCGGTAGACATGGCAAGCATCATTTCCGCAGCTCGCAGACAGCGCGACCAGCGATCGTTCCTGCTCCAGCGGGCGCAGCCCGCGATGGTCGGCCTGATCGACGGTTCGCTGTCGACACTCGCCCCGATCTTCGCCGTCGTGTTCGCTACACACCAGCCGCGCTACGCCTTCCTCGCCGGCCTGGCCACCGCGATCGGTGCCGGCGTCAGCATGGCTTTCTCCGAAGGACTCTCTGACACCGGCGACCTGACCGGC
>DAIOWL010001431.1:0-1702 GCA_036758545.1 Streptosporangiaceae bacterium
GGCGCGACCGGGACGAGGCCGAGCACGGGCGCGAGACCGGCCGGATCGTGATGACTCCCGAGGGTGGTTACCAGGAGATCCGTGAGCCGGTACGGCCCCTGGCGGGGGCCCGGCGGGAGCTGGGAGGATCGTCGGGTGGTGGCTCATGATGGCGTTGTCCCATGACGATGTCCGCGCCGCCGGGACGGCTGGCGCGGACATCGTGCGGAGTGCTCAGGCGCGAGCTACGTCGATGGCGACGGGGACGGGGTTGCTGACGATGTCCCGGACAGGCGAGTAGCCGGTGAGGCTGGCGAGCTCGGCGAACTGGTTGTCGTCGAAGTTGCCGGCGGCCTTGATGGTGACCCGGATCTGCTCGTAGCCGGGGCGGATGTTGCTGTCGAGGCCGAGGAAGCCGTGCAGGTCCAGGTCGCCCTGGACTGTGCACTCCAAGCCGTCCAGTGCGATGCCACGGGCGGCGGCGTGGTAGACGATCGTGCCGGTCAGGCACGCGGCGAGGGCCTGCAGGAGGTATTCGCCGGCGTTGGGTGCCCGGTTCTGGCCGAGCAGGACCGGCGGTTCGTCGGAATCGACGGTAAACGGCTCTGTGCGTGTGGTGTCTTCTTGGCCGGCGCCGTAGAAACCCTGGATCGTCGTACGGCTGTGGCCGCCGTCGATCCAGTGATTGCCGGCGCGGAACTGGAATCGCGCCAGTGCGGGGTCGGCGGTGACGGCGTCGATGGTTCCGGACAGGCGGTCGAGGTCGACGCCGTTGACGATGCTGGTGACGTGCATGGTGAGCTCCTTGTGATTGAAGTGGTTACCGGGCCGACGGCCGGCTCAGAACCACGGCAGAATTAGCACGATCGGTCGTGCTAATTTGGACAGTACGACCGATCGTGCTATCTTGTCAACATGACGTTCGGTACGACGAACCAGCGCAGCCGCGCGCAGCGGCACCCGCGGGCCGACGGGGAACGCACCCGCAGCGCGATCTTGCGGGCTGCCGCGTCGCTGGCCACCGTGGACGGGCTAGAGGGCCTGTCGATCGGGAACCTGGCCGCTGCGATCGGCATGAGCAAGAGCGGCCTGTACGCACACTTCGGCACCAAGCAGGAACTCCAGCTGGCCACCGTGGACGAGGCGGAGCGGATCCTCACTGAAGAAGTCATCCAGCCCGCACTCGCGGCCAGTCCCGGCCTGGGCCAGCTGGCGGCGGCGTGTGAGGCGTTCTTCAGCTACGTGGAGCGCCGCGTCTTCCCCGGCGGCTGCTTCTTCGCCGCCACGGCCCTGGAGATGGGCGCCCGCCCCGGACCGGTCAAGGATCGGGTCGCCGCCATCCAGTCCGGTTTCACGGCGCTGCTGCGGTCCTTCGCGGTCACCGCGCTGGACCAGCACGAACTTCCCGACCGCGAGGACCCCGACCGGCTCGCCTTTGAGCTGCACGCGATCCTGCTGGGCGCCGACACGAAAAACGTCCTGAACGACGACCCGGCCGTCCTGGACCTGGCCCGCCAGGTCGTCCGGCAGCGGCTAGGACTGGACAGCAGCGACGCCGGCGACAGCTGACGCCGCCGCCCCCGGTGATTCCGGATTAGCCGTTGGCCGGTTTCCTACTTCGTCGCGTCCAGGAGATCGCGGCAGGCCTGCTCGCAGCGTCGGCAGGCTTCGGCGCAGACCCGGCAGTGCGGCATGTGGGCGTGCCGTTCGCACTCATCGCCGC
>DAIOWL010001432.1:0-1701 GCA_036758545.1 Streptosporangiaceae bacterium
CTAGAGTCGGGAAGCGTGACAACGGTTCTTCTGGTCCGGCACGGGCTCACCGCGACGACCGGTCACGTGCTGACCGGGTGGACGCCCGGCATTCCGCTCGACGATCGCGGCCGGGCCCAGGCAATGGCCCTGGCCGCCAGGCTGGCCCCGCTTCCGCTCGACGCCATCGTCAGCAGCCCGCTGGAACGCTGCCAGCAGACCGCGGCGGCGATCGCGGCGACCAGGGACGGCCAGCAGGTCATCACCGAGGACCGGGTCGGGGAGTGCCGCTACGGGGACTGGACCGGCCAGCCGCTGAAGAAGCTGGCACGTGAGCAGCTCTGGCGCGTGGTCCAGGCCCACCCGAGCGCGGTGACGTTCCCCGGGCCGGACGGAGAGTCCATGCCGGACATGCAGCACCGGGCGGTGGCCGCGGTCAGGGACTGGAATGCCAGGCTCGGAAAGGACGCTACCTATCTCATCTGCTCGCACGGAGATGTCATCAAGGCCATTGTCGCCGATAGCCTGGGATTGCACCTTGACCAGTGCCAGCGGATCCAGGCCGATCCCTGCTCGCTGACCGTGATCAGGTACACGCCGTTGCGGCCCTTCCTGGTCCGGATGAACGACAGAGGGGGTGGGGTGGACGACCTCATGCCACGTGCGGACGGGCACGTCCGCGGCGCGGCGCACAGTGATGCGGCGGTCGGTGGCGGCTCGGGCGGAGCCGATGCCGGCGAGCCGGCGAACGGGCGGCCGGAAATGGACACCGCCATGGTGAACGGTGCCAGCAGCATCCCGGCGGGCGCAGCTGCGACGAGTGGCCAGCCGCCGGCGGACACGCGAGGATAGGACTATGCCGGTGTATTTCTATGACCCGCCGGAAAGGTTCGTGGCCGGCGCGGTGGGCCAGCCCGGAGAGCGGATTTTCTACCTGCAGGCGACCTCGACCGGTCGCGTCACCAGCGTCGTCCTGGAGAAGTTTCAGGTCAGCCTGCTGGCCGAACGCATCGACGAGCTCCTCGACGAGGTGCTCAGGCGCACCGGCGGAACGCCGGAGGTGCCCGCTACCGCTCCTGCGGCGCTGCAGGACGACGCGCCCCTCGACCTTCCGCTGCTCGAGGACTTCCGCGTGGGTGCCATCGCCCTGGCCTGGGATGGAGATGGCGGCATGGTGGTCATCGAGGCGCAGGAGGAATCGGACGAGCCGGTAGAGCCGCTGGCCGAGGACCTGCCCGCCGACGGACCCGGGGTGCTGCGGGTCCGGATCACGCCGGGCGCCGCCCGCGCCTTCGCCCAGCGCGCGGCCAAGATCGTGTCGGCGGGCCGGCCGCCGTGCCCGCTGTGCGGACTGCCGCTGGACACCGAGGGGCACATCTGCCCGCGGCAGAACGGTCACCGCGCCAGCCATGCTTGAGCCGAAGCGGTCCGCGCCCGACGATGAGGACGGCGAGCAGGCCACTCTCGACCTGCTCGCGAGCGGGACGCTGGAGATCGAGGGACGGCTGGTGGACGCGTCCAACGCGACGCTGTACTGCACGATCCGCCCCCCCGGGGCGGACCATCCCCCCCGGAGGGGGGGCCCTGGGGGGTCTGGGGGGACGGGCAGCCCTTCCCAAGGGGGGTCCGGGGGGATGGGTCCCCCCGGGAGAAAGAGCAGGGGGGGGCTGGGGGGGATCGTCCCCCCGGGCCAACACTGTGTCTACAAGCCGATCGCGGGGG
>DAIOWL010001433.1:0-1701 GCA_036758545.1 Streptosporangiaceae bacterium
GTATGCGAGTCGGCGCATAGATATGTACGTCGGCATCGCCCTCATTTCGGCATGAGTGCGCCTCCTCGCCGCTCCGGGTTGCGCTCCGCGCTGTCCCAGATCGGCCCGTTCTGCTCGGCTCATTGAGATGGTCACGCAAGCCTCACCGCCGTGCAATTGGGCGGATCTTTTGCCTAGCTGCCACCGGCGCCGACTACGTTCTGCTATATCTTTCTGTCCGCCGCTACGGCTAGGGGGCTCCTCGGCGTCGCGCCTTGGCGGCTGGGCGGCCGGGGCCGGGAAGGGCCGCCCTCCGCGAGCTGCCCGGCACCCGTACACACCACCCGCGACGTACCTCATCGCGTGTACGCACGGCACCGGGCAGCGCCCTCAACGCGGTCGCGATCGCGACCTGTCCGACCGGCTGCGGCAGGAGTAGCCGCAGGCCAGCCAGCCCCGGGTGGCTCGTCGCGGCGACGTCGCGCTCACCGCGGTCAGCGGATGGCCGGGCACGCCTGCCCGCCGGCAGGCACCGGGCTGCCATCGCGGCTACGCCGAGACCCTCGGCCGTCGGCGGTTACCCTCAGTAACTGCCGCCGGGACGCGGCGCTCTCGCTGTGCGATGAGAGCTTCGCGTGCTATCTGCTATGGGATCCGGCGTGGTGATATGTCACGTCTGTCGCGTTCGCGGAACGGGTCACTCGTTCCACGGCTACCGTCCGTAATCCCGGAGAACGTGGCAAAATACGTCTCTGGCCTGCAGACATACCTGAGCCGCCTATCGGAATCGAACCGATGACCTACGCATTACGAGGGGCATGCTGCCTGCCCGCGCACGCGCTAGCTGCACCGATAGCACGGGTAATCGCACGGATGGCACTCGCGGCGCTGGGATTATCCGGCGACCCGGTCCACGAACCGGTCCACGGTCGAGCCCCGTGCCTCCCGTCATCTTGCTACTGTGCGTAAACGTTGCGGATGACATGGATCCGCTCGGGTCCGCGACAAGCACAGGTCGCAGTGATCTACCTGCCACGATTGGCGGGCGCAGAGCAGCAGCGAATCGTGCAGACCGGCGATTTGGCGTGGGGCCGGTTCGGACCCGGCGCGGACGGCGGCCGGGCCCTTGGTGGGGCCCGGCCGTGGTTGTCGAGGGTTAGACGGTGATGTCGTGGTAGGCGGGCGCGGTGTCGGCTGCGGTCACTTCAGCGGTGATCGGGGAGGGCTTGAAACCCTTGACGACCAGCCACACGCCAAGCGAGAACTCCCAGGCAGCTACCGGGAGGGTCGCGATCGCCGACCACGCGGAGACGTGCCCGATGCCGAGGAACAGCGTTGCGATGACGGCGCTGATGAGCAGGGGGGCTCCGATGAGTCCGAGCAGGGGAAGGATACGGGGCACGAGCCGGGACCGGTACATCAAGGAGCCCAGCAGCAGGGCGTTGATGCAGGGCATGAGGGTCTGTCCGAGCAGGAACGTCCAGTTGTAGATGGCGACGTGCGACGCGCCGGTGGTGACGAGGGCGGCCGCATTTGTTCCGGCCGCTCCGCCCTGCCGCAGGGTCACCAGCGAGAGCAGGCTGACAACGCCGACGAAGATCATGCTCGCTTCGAGGACGCGGGCGGTGACGAAGCCAAGCGCGACGCCTTCGTTCTGCCGCTTGACTACCGGGTACAGCGTGACGGCGGTGCCGATGCCGGCCAGCGCGACGATCACCTCCA